>JBKJSO010000027.1:0-8724 GCA_046595835.1 Acidimicrobiales bacterium
CGCTCGGTGCGCTCCACGCCGAAGGCCTGCTGCTCGGCGGGGTCGACGGCGCCGAGGCCGAACGCCGGTAGCAGGCGACCGCCGGAGAGCCGGTCGAGGGTGGCCAGCTCCTTGGCCAGCAGCATGGGGTTGCGGCCGGGCAGCACGAGCACCGAGAAGCCGAACTTGATGCGGGTGGTGAGGCCGGCCGCCACGCCGAGCGCCACGACTGGATCGGGGAAGTCGCCCGTGATCCGCTCGGAGAGCCACAGCGAGTCGAAGCGCAGCCGTTCGAGCCCGGTGACCAGGCTGGCGAAGCGGTCGGGGTCGGTGGACGCCCTCGTGCCGAGCCCAAAGCCGATGCGCACCTTCATCGGGGCAGCCTGCCACGGGAGCGGCCCAACGGCGCTCGAGGCTGACGTCCAGATCGCTAGGTTCGTCGTCATGACCACGATCGATCTCGTCGCCCCGTTCCGCCTCGATGGCCGCGTGGCCGTCGTCACCGGCGCGTCGAGCGGCCTCGGCGACCGCTTCGCTCGGGTGCTGCACGCCGCGGGCGCCACCGTGGTGGCGTCGGCCCGCCGGACCGATCGGTTGCGGGCCCTGGCCGACGAGCTCGGTGAGCGCCTCGTACCGATGACCTGCGACGTGTCGGTCGACGAGGACTGCGAACGGCTCATCGCCGATGCCATCGCTCTCGACGGCCACCTCGACGTCCTAGTGAACAACGCAGGCATCGGCGGTCCGGTGGCAGCCGAGCACGAGGCGATCGATGACTTCCGGGGCGTGGTCGACGTGAACCTCAACGCGCTCTTCCTGCTCAGCCAGCTCGCCGGTCGGCACATGATCGAGCGCAAGCACGGCACCATCGTGAACCTGGCGTCGGTGCTGGGCCTGGTGGCGTCGACACCGATCAAGCAGGCCTCCTACTGCGCCACCAAGGGGGCCGTGGTGAACCTCACCCGCGAGCTCGGCGCGCAGTGGGCCCGCAAGGGGATCCGAGTCAACGCGCTGGCGCCCGGGTGGTTCCCCTCCGAGATGACCCAGCTCATGTTCGAGGACCAAGGCGCCAACGACTTCATGACGAAGAACTGCCCGATGGGTCGGGCCGGCGAGGTCCACGAGCTCGACGGTGCCCTGCTGTTCCTCGCCAGCGACGCCAGCACCTACATGACCGGCCAGACCCTCACCATCGACGGCGGCTGGATCGCCCGCTGACTGATGGGCCCGGCAAGGCATTCACCGAATGCTCGTGCACGAGTGGACGCAGGATCGAGAGGTACTCGCGCATGTGGCGCAGCGGCTTCTCGAACGACAGCCGCGGATAGGTGGGCACGACGGCCGTGCCGAGCTCGAGGGAGGGACCTCCCGGCCGATGACGCCGGCCAGCGTGATGGCATCGGCCCCGAAGATCTGTGGCAGCCAGAACGCTGAAGCCCTTGGCGGCCACCGCGTGGGCGGCGGCCACGACGTCGTGGACCGACCCTGCCTGCTCTATGGGTTCGCTCACCGCGACCCCAGCCTGTGACCATGGACGGGTGCTACAGGTCCGCGAGCTCGCTGTGGAGGTGGGTGGCTCCGTCATCATGGACGGCGTCAGCTTCTCCATCCGCGCACGCGACAAGGTGGGGCTGGTCGGCCGCAACGGCGCGGGAAAGACCAGCCTGCTGAAGGTGCTGGGCGGCAGCGCCGATCCGTTCGCCGGGGTGGTGCATCGCACCGGCGGTCTCGGCTACCTCCCCCAGGACCCGAAGATCGAGGGTGTCGACGACAGCATCACGGCGCTACGCCACGTGCTCTCCGGCCGCGGGTTCGATCAGGCCATCACGCGGCTCGAGAAGCTGCGATTGCAGATGGAGGAGGACCCCTCCGAGCGCGCCGTCGAGCGCTTCACCCGCGCCGAGGAGGAGTTCAACAACGATGGGGGCTACGCCGCTGAGGCCGAGGTCCACCGGATCTCCGCTGGCCTTGGTCTCGATCCCAGCCGGTTGGATCTTCCGATCAGTGCGCTGTCGGGCGGTCAGCGGCGGCGCGTGGAGATCGCCCGCATCCTCTTCGCGGGCAGCGATGTGCTGCTCCTCGATGAGCCCACCAACCACCTCGACAGTGACGCCAAGGAGTGGCTGCTCGGCTTCATGCGGACCTACCGCGGCGCCCTGCTCGTCATCAGCCACGACCTCGACCTGCTCGACGAGGCCATCACCCGCGTGCTGCACCTCGACCGCTACGACGACGCCAGCCTCGGCACCATGGAGGAGTACAAGGGCACGTATAGCCAGTACCTCGTGGCCCGCGAGAAGGACGAGGTGCGGTTGGCCAAGATGGCGCAGCGCCAGGCCAAGGAGATCGACCGTCTGCAGACCTTGGTCGATCGCTTCGGGGCCAAGGCATCGAAGGCGTCGATGGCCCACAGCATCGAGAAGCGCATCGTGCGGCTGGAGTCCACCGCCGTCGAGGCGTCGAAGGGCAACCGCTCGGTCCACGTCCGCTTCCCCCCGCCCCCGCAGTCAGGCCGGGTGGCTCTCGAAGGATCCGACCTCGCGGTGCGCTACGGCGCCCTCAAGGTGTTCCGCGACGTCGACTTCGCGGTGGAGCGCGGCGAGCGTCTGCTGATCATGGGGCTCAACGGCGCCGGCAAGACGAGCCTCCTCAAGGTCCTCGCCGGCCAGATGGCTCCCGAAGCGGGCGAGTTCCATCTCGGGCACAACGTGGTGGCCGGCTACTACGCGCAGGAGCACGAGGGCATCCACTCGGGTCGCACGATCCTCGAGCACCTGCGCGAGCAGGTGCCGCACGCTCCCGACCCGACGCTGCGCTCGATCGTCGGCGCCATGGGCCTGACGGGTGACAAGGTGCACCAGGACGCGGGCACGCTGTCGGGTGGCGAGAAGACCAAGCTCGCCCTGGGCATCCTGGTAGCGGGCCGTCACAACCTGCTGCTGCTCGATGAGCCCACCAACAACCTTGACCCTGGCTCACGCGAGGCCGTGGCCGAAGGTCTGCGGGGCTGGCCGGGCTCGATCGTGCTCGTGAGCCACGACGCCCAGTTCGTGCGCGACCTCGAGCCGAACAAGGTGCTGCTCATGCCCGACGGCACCCTCGACCACTGGACCGACAGCTACCTCGAGCTCGTCGAGCTGGCCTAGCCACCCCTCGTTTCTGTGCACCCGCACCCACGTATGGCGGGGCTGGGTGCGCACAGAACCCTGGGCCCTGGGCCCGGAGCCGCATGGCCCCGGCGGGAGCCGCATGTGAGGGTCTACGTGATCGTGACGGGGGTGCTGACGAGGTCGAAGAAGTCGTTGCCCTTGTCATCGACCACGATGAAGGCGGGGAAGTCCTCCACCTCGATCTTCCACACAGCCTCCATGCCGAGCTCGGGGTACTCCAGCACCTCGACCTTGCGGATGCAGTCCTGGGCCAGGCGGGCGGCGGGGCCGCCGATCGAGCCCAGGTAGAAGCCGCCGTGCGCGGCGCAGGCGTCGGTGACCTGGCGGCTGCGGTTGCCCTTGGCCAGCATCACGAGCGACCCGCCGACGGTCTGGAACTCCTCCACGTAGGAATCCATGCGACCCGCCGTGGTCGGCCCGAAGGAGCCCGACGCCATGCCAACCGGCGTCTTGGCCGGACCGGCGTAGTACACGCAGTGGTCGCGCAGGTACTGCGGCATCGGCTCGCCGGCGTCGAGGCGCTCCTTGATCTTGGCGTGGGCGATGTCGCGGGCGACGACCATCGGCCCGCTGAGCGACAGCCGCGTCTTCACTGGGAAGCGGGAGAGCTCGCTGCGGATCTCATCCATCGGTCGGTTGAGGTTGATGTGCACGACGTCGTCGGCGAGGTCGTCGTGGGTGATCTCGGGGAGGTAGTGGGCCGGGTCCTCCTCGAGCTGCTCGAGGAACACGCCGTCGCGGGTGATCTTGCCGAGGGCCTGGCGGTCGGCCGAGCACGAGACCGCCACGGCCACCGGGCACGACGCGCCGTGACGTGGGAGGCGGATGACGCGCACGTCGTGGCAGAAGTACTTGCCGCCGAACTGGGCCCCGATGCCGAAGCCTTGGGTGAGCGAGAGGATGTCGGCCTCGAGCTCCACGTCGCGGAACCCGTGGCCCAGCGGCGATCCGTCGCGGGGGAGCGAGTCGAGGTAGTGGGCTGACGCGTACTTGGCCGTCTTCAGCGCGAGCTCGGCGGACGTACCGCCGATCACGACGGCGAGGTGGTACGGCGGGCAGGCCGAGGTGCCGAGGGTGCGGAGCTTCTCGTCGAGGAAGCGGAGCATCGACGAGCGGTTCAGGACCGCTTTCGTCTCCTGGTAGAGGTAGCTCTTGTTGGCCGACCCGCCGCCCTTGGCCATGAACAGGAGCTTGTAGGCGTCGCCGGCAGTGGCGTAGAGCTCGATCTGGGCCGGAAGGTTGGTGCCGGTGTTCTGCTCGTCCCACATCGTGAGCGGTGCCATCTGGGAGAACCGCAGGTTCGACGTCTCGTAGGTCTGCTGGATGCCGAGGCTGATCGAGCGCTCGTCGTCGCCGCCGGTGAGCACGAGCTCGCCCCGCTTGCCCATCACGATGGCGGTGCCTGTGTCCTGGCACATCGGGAGCACCCCACCGGCCGCGATGTTGGCGTTCTTCAGCAGGTCGAGGGCCACGAACTTGTCGTTGGCCGACGCCTCGGGGTCGTCGAGGATCCGACGCAGCTGCTGCAGGTGGGCCGGGCGCAGCCAGTGGGCGATGTCGCGGAACGCCGTGCGGGTGAGCAGCGTGAGGGCCTCGGGCTCCACCTCGAGGAAGGTGCGGCCTGCCGCCTCGACGGTGGACACGCCGTCGGCGGTGAGCAGCCGATAGGACGTGTCGTCGGGGCCGATCGGGAGCAGCTCGGTGAAGGCGAGGTCGGTCATCCCCCAGAACGGTAGGTGCCTGCGTACCGTGGGGTCATGTCCGAGGACGGGTTCCGCATCGAGCACGACACGATGGGCGAGGTTCGCGTGCCCGCCAGCGCCAGGTGGGGCGCGCAGACGCAGCGGGCGGTGGAGAACTTCCCCGTGTCGGGCCAGCGCGTCGAGCCGGCCCTCATCCGCGCGCTGGGGGCCATCAAGGCCGCCGCCGCCGATGTCAACGGCTCGCTCGGGGTGATCGCCGCCGACGCGGCCGCCGCCATCGCCGCCGCCGCCTCCGAGGTGGCCGATGGCCGGTGGGACGACGAGTTCCCCGTCGACGTGTTCCAGACGGGTTCGGGCACCTCCACGAACATGAACGCCAACGAGGTGATCGCCTCGCTCGCCTCCGAGTCGCTGGGCCGAGCCGTCCATCCCAACGACGAGGTCAACGCCTCGCAGTCGTCGAACGACGTGTTCCCGTCGGCCATCCACGTGGCCGCCGCCGTGTCGATCCGCCACGAGCTGCTTCCGGCGCTCGACCACCTGGCGGCAGCCCTCGGGGCCAAGGCCACCGAGTACGCCACGGCCGTGAAGGCGGGTCGCACCCACCTCATGGATGCCACCCCGGTGACCTTGGGTCAGGAGCTGGGTGGCTACGCGGCGCAGGTCAGCCAGGCCGGCGAGCGCATCCACGACGCCGCCCGGCGCGCCGGGGAGCTGCCCCTCGGCGGCACCGCCACGGGCACGGGCCTCAACGCCCCCGCCGGGTTCGCGCCCGGCGTGATCGCACTGCTCGCCCAGCGGCTCGACGTGGAGCTGGTGGAGGCGCGCGACCACTTCGCGGCGCAGGGCGCCCGTGACGCGCTGGTGAGCTTGTCCGGTGAGCTGCGGTCGCTCGCGGCCGCCCTGCTCAAGATGGCCAACGACCTTCGCTGGATGGCGTCGGGGCCGAAGACCGGCCTGGCCGAGATCCACCTGCCCGATCTGCAGCCCGGGTCGTCGATCATGCCGGGCAAGGTGAACCCGGTGATCCCCGAGGCGGTGAGCCAGGTGGTGGCCCAGGTGTACGGCAACGACACGGCCGTGGCCTTCGCCGGCAGCCAGGGGAACTTCGAGCTCAACGTGTTCCTGCCGGTGATGGCGCGGAACCTCCTCGAGTCGATCCGCCTGCTCACCAACGTCAGCACGCTCTTCGCCGACCGCTGCATCAGCGGGCTCGTCGCCGATGTGGAGCGGCTGCGCACCTACGCCGAGGCCACCCCGCAGGCGGCCACTGCCCTCAACCCGGTACTCGGCTACGAGCGGGTGGCCGAGCTTGTGAAGGAGTCGGCCAAGACGGGCAAGAGCATCCGCACGCTTGTCGTCGAGCACGGCCTCGTTCCCGAGTCCGAGATCGACCAGGTGCTCGACCTGCTGCGCCTCACGCAGGGCGGCTAGCCGGCGGCGGCGGAGCCGGCGTAGGCCGACGGGTCGGTCTCGACAGGGATGAGCGGGGCTGACCAGCTCATGTTCTTGGCGAGGGCGTTGGCGACCGCCCGCCACTCGAGCGGGTCCCATCCCTCGGCCGCGGCGGCCACGTGGAGGTCGCCTCTGATCTGGAGGAACGCCGGCAGCTCGTTGAGGCCGAGGGCCGTCACGGCGGTGCGATCAGGGTCCGAGAACGTGAGCACCTTGTCGGCCCAGGGGCCGAGGAACTGGCGTGCCTCCTTCGCCGTTCCGGTGACGAGGAAGGCCACCCGGCAGTCGGCCCCGGTGAAGTGGGTGAGGACCCGGCCCGCGGTCTCGAGCAGCCACGAGCTCTCGTTCGTGAACGGGTCGAGCACCACGATGGCCAGCTGGAACGTCGTCAGCCACCCGGCGATGGTCTGAGGCTCGCCGTTGAGCGGGGCCAGCGTGAGATCGGCAGGGGGGTCGGTCGCCACGGCGGGAGACGGTAGCGCGGGAGGTTCGACGCAAGCAGATCCCGTGCTGCGGTGATTGGGGATGGGGATCGCTGCCATGGTGCTCGGGGGGCGGCAGTAGCGTCGCGACGTGCACCCGATCGAGCGGCTCCGCTACGTGGCCCGGGCCTCGGGCGCGGACCAGGCGCTGCTCGTGCGAGAGACCGCCCAGGCGCTGTCGGCCTTCAGCGACGACCCGGCCGGCCTCGTGGCGGCGTGTCGCCGCATCGTCGACCGCCACCCCACGTCGGGCCCGCTGTGGTGGCTCTGCGCCCGCGTGCTCACGGCGCCCGACGGGCAGCGGGAGGCGTGGCAGGCGGTCGACGCCATTGACGGCGACCGCACCCCCTCGGAGCTCGGGTTCGCGCTCCCGGAGGATGCCACGGCGTGCGTGATCGGTTGGCCGGAGCTGGTGGGCGAGGCCCTGCCGAAGCGCGGCGACGTGGAAGTGCTCGCGGTGGACGCGCTCGGCGAGGGGAGTGGCCTGGTGCGTCGCCTGATGCTCGCGGGCATCGACGCGATCGACGTGCCGACGTCGGGTCTTGGCGCCGCGGTGGCGTCATCCGACGTGCTCCTGCTCGAGGCCGTTGCCCTCGGCCCCACCGGCTTCATCGGCGTGAGCGGCTCGTTGGCCGCGGCCACCGTCGCCCGGCACGCGGAGGTGCCCGTGTGGGTGGTGGCCGGCGTCGGTCGTCTGCTGCCCGTTCGGATGTGGGAGGCGCTCTCGGGGCGGCTGGCCACCCACGCGGCTGATCCGTGGGACCTCGATGAGGAGGTCGTGCCGATCACGCTGGTCGACCAGGTGTGCGGCCCGGCCGGCCTCGAGCTTCCGGCCACGGCGTTCCGGCGCACCGACTGCCCCGTCGCGCCGGAGCTGTTCGACGTCGGAAACGCCCCCGGCACCTACAGGCGCTAGACCGTCCTGCATGTCCCGACGCGACCAGATCCGCATGTCCGACGCCGAGATCGAGGAGTTTCTCAGCGGCCGCCACACCATGAACGTGGCGTCGTTCAACCACGACGGCACCATCCACCTGGTGGCGATGTGGTACGCCGTGCTCGACGGTGACGCGGTGTTCTGGACGTTCGGGAAGAGCCAGAAGATCCTCAACTTGCAGCGTGATCCGCGCGTGACCCTCCTCGTGGAGGCAGGTGAGGAGTACGGCGAGCTGATCGGCGTGGAGATCGTCGGCACGGCGACCGTGCTCACCGACCACGACGACATCATGGCGATCGGCGAGGCCGTCTACGCCCGCTACTTCGGCGAGGTCACCGACGAGGTGCGTCCGTTCGTGGAGCTCACCGGCGCCAAGCGCTTCGGCGTGCGGATCAAGGCCGATCGCATCCTGAGCTGGGACCACAGGAAGCTCGACGGCGCCTACTAGCCCCTCCCGGCTACTCGAGGTGGGTGCGCAGGAACCCGATCGTCTGCTGCCAGGCGGCCAGCGACTCTGAGGCGTTGTACACGTCGGGGCGGGTGTCGTTGAAGAAGGCGTGGTCGCAGCCGGGGTGGATGGCGATCTCCACCTCCTTGCCGAGGGCCTGGAGCTTGTCGGCCAGCTCGTGGGCCGCCGCGGGGGTGAAGAACCCGTCGTTCTCTGCGTAGTGCCCGAGCACCGGCGCGTCGATCCGGTCCCACTGTGGCTCGGCGTCGGGCCACGGGATCAGCCCATACCAGGGCACGCAGGCCTTGATCCTGTCGGGGCGCTGCGTGGCCGCCACGAGGGAGAGGCCGCCGCCCATGCAGAAGCCAGTGATGCCAATGCGGTCGCTGTCGCTGCGGCGGGCCAGCTCGTCGATCGCACCGGACAGGTCCTTGCCCGACGAGGCCGGCAAGCTCATGATGGCGCTCAACATGGCGCAGGCCGGCAGGGACCTCTCCGGTGCGATCGACGAGCTGGCCCGCCGCAGCGACAGCGACCGCATTGGCATCAC
>JBKJSO010000055.1:0-2707 GCA_046595835.1 Acidimicrobiales bacterium
CCGTCGACGTGTTGCGCCGGTTCCTTTGCGACACCCGCATCGAGATCCACTACGACACACCCGACGGCCGCACCGTCGGCATCGGCCGAGCCACCCGCAACCCACCCAACTGGCTGCGCCGTCGAGTCATCAGCCGCGACCACCACCGATGTCGATGGCCCGGCTGCGGCCGGACGATCCGCCACCTCCACCACATGCAGCACTGGACCAACGAAGGTGCCACCGACGCCGCGAACTTGATGGGCGTCTGTTGGCACCACCACCACCTGCTGCACGAAGGCGGCTGGAACGCCACCGGCAACGCCGACACTCAGATCACCATCACCAGCCCAACGGCCGCACGCTCCAGAGCCGCCCCGGCCCCATGGCCGCCTAGCCCTTCGCACCGACCGCGGCTCCTCGATCCCACCACCGTCACCTCAGTGGTGCAGAAGACCCATGACTGGGACATACCCGTGGTGATGGGCGATCGAGGGCGGGTCGTCGTGCCGGCCGAGCCTCCGCTGAACCGGCGGACGATCTGTCCGACCGGGAGGGCCGGTGGTCGCATCAGATGCGTGCCAATGTAGCATCTGATGCATGCGCACCACCCTTGATCTCGACCCCGCGGTGCTCGAGGAGCTGAAGCGTCGACGCCAGACCGAGGGCAAGCCCATCGGGGTGATCGCCTCGGAGCTCCTTTCGCAAGCGTTCTCGGCCCGGCCCCAAGGCCGGCCCGACTTCGCGTGGACGAGCCGGTCGCTGGAGGTCCGCGTCGACATCGAGGACAAGGACGCACTGTGGCGAGCGCTCGACGAGCGATGACCACCACCGTCGACACCAACGTCCTCGTCTACGCCTCGAACACGGATGGGCCCGAACACGCCCGGGCCCGGGCCCTTGTCGATCACCTCGCGGCCGGGCCCGATCTCGTTGTCGTCCTGTGGCCCACGCTGCTCGGGTACCTGCGCATCGTCACCCACCCCTCGATCTGCGCGGCGCCCCTGCGCTTCGAGGTGGCTCGAGCCAACGTCGACGCTCTCCTCGCCCTGCCCCACGTGCGCGCCGCCGCCGAGACCGGCGAGTTCTGGAGCGCCTTCACGAGCGTGGCCGCGGAGGTCCCCGTGCGGGGCAACCTCGTGCCCGACGCCCAGCTGGTCGCCCTCATGCGCACCCACGGCGTCCACCACATCTGGAGCCGCGATCGCGATCTCCGGCGCTTCGGCGCCATCGCGGTCACCGACCCGTTCGACGACCGCTACGCCAACGGCTTTCCTCACCGCTGACCGACCGCGGCCATACGGGCCCAGCTCTGACCGGGGGTTCTGGGAGGAGCGGTGCGCCGAGGCCCTTCGAGACCAGGCCGGACCAGGACGGTCGGCCAGTCCGCCATGTTTGCGACCATAGGCTGAAGCGGCGGGCTCGATGCTCGACAGAAGCGAGGAGGTCGGCCCATGGGGATCTACGCCGAACAGGTGCTGCCGCGGATCATCAACGTGGCGTGCGGCATGAAGGCGAACCGGCTGCTGCGCGAGCGGGTGTGCGCCGGGCTCCACGGGCAGGTGGTGGAGATCGGCTTCGGCTCCGGGCACAACGTTCCCTTCTATCCGTCCGCCGTCACGGGCGTCGCGGGCATCGAACCCGCGGCGCTCGGCTGGCAGCTGGCCGCCAAGCGCCTCGAGACCAGCCGGGTGCCGGTGGAGCGCACCGGGCTCGACGGCGCGTCGCTGCCGCTGGCCGACAACAGCTGCGACACCGCGCTCTCCACCTGGACGATGTGCACCATCCCCGACATCGGCGCCGCCCTGGCTGAGCTCCGGCGAGTCCTCAAGCCGGGCGGCACCCTGCACTTCGTCGAGCACGGGCTGGCCCCCGACGAGCGCGTGCAGCGGACGCAGCACCGCCTCGAGCCAGTGCAAAAGCGCCTCTTCGGCGGCTGCCACCTGACCCGCGAGATCACGCACCTGCTCACCGCGGCCGGCTTCACGATTGTGGAAGCCGACGAGTTCTACGAGGACGCTGCCCCGAAGTTCCTGGCCGCCGAGACCCTAGGCGTGGCCGCCAACCCCTAGCCCTCACGCAGCTGCGCCCGGCCCGCTGGGCTCCACGCCCGGACCGGTAGCGTCCGCCCTTCCCCGCCCCGGCCGAGTGCAAGGGCGCGGTGAAGTTCCCGCAGTGCATCGCCAACCTGCCGGCACTTGCCGCCAAGCCGGCCATGTACATCCACGGCGAGGAAGACCGCGCCATCCCCACCGAGTTCGCCGTCGGGTCCTTCCGCAGCACGTGGCCCAACGGCCCGGTCGTCACCCTGCCCGGCGTCGGCCATTTCGTCCAGGACGACGCCCCGAGGCCGTGATCGCCCTCATCCAGCAGTTCCTCCAGACGAACCCCTGATTCCCTCACCCCACGTTGCGGTCGATGCCCTCCCAGTAGGGGGCGCGCAGGTTCCGCTTGAGCACCTTGCCGGCGCCGTTCACCGGCAGCACGTCGATGAACTCGGCCGAGCGCGGGGCCTTGTAGCTGGCGATCAGCGTCTTGCAGTGCTCCCGCAGCTCCTCGGGGGTGACGGTCGCACCGGCGGCCAGCACCACCACCGCGTGCACCCGCTCGCCCCACTCGGGGTCGGGGATGCCGATGACGGCGCACGAGGCCACTGCCGGGTGCAGCGCCACCGCCTGCTCGACCTCGGCGGAGTACACGTTCTCGCCGCCGGTGACGATCATGTCCT
>JBKJSO010000157.1:0-5977 GCA_046595835.1 Acidimicrobiales bacterium
GAGGTCGAAGCCATCGACCAGCGCCGCCACCACCCCGCCCCAGGTGTCTCGCTCGGGGGCAGCCACGAGCACGAGCCGCTCCAGAGCCACACCGAGCTCGTCGGCCGCCACCAGCCCTAGCGACGGCAGGCCCACTGCCGCCACCCACGAGCCGGCGACCGAGGCCTGGGCCACGAGCGCCAGCGCCAGCGAGGTGGCACCCCCCACCCCTGCCGCAGCACCCACCGACACGGTGGCGCCTCGCCGCAGGCCCGCCCCTGGCAGCAGGGACTCGAGGACGGGGAGCACAGGCAGCCGCTGCTCGCGGGTGAGCGTGACCGGCCGAACCCGCTCGGCCAGCTCCGCCAGCTCGCTCTGATCTGGACGACGCCGGGCCCCGCTCCGCATCACCCCATGATCGAACACCTGTTCGATTCCGTCAAGCGAAGCGACGCCCGAAGCACGCTAAGAAAACGGCCGAAGGCGATCCGGCTTCGCCGGTCGCCGGGAGGCACGTGCGCAGGCAGGAGCGAAGCGACGCCCGAAGCACGCTAAGAAATCAGCACGCTAGGGAAACAGGCCGCGAGCCTCGATGGCCTCCGCGATGCGCTCCAGGGCCACCACGAGGGCTGCTCGCCGGAGGTTGACGTCGAGGGCCTGCGCCCGAGCCCACACGGTCATGAAGGCGCCGTCCATCCGGGAGCGGAGCCGCTGCGCGACGACCTCCTCGTCCCAGGGGAACCCCTGCCGGCTCTGCGCCCACTCGAAGTACGAGTCGGTGACGCCGCCAGCATTGGCGAGGATGTCAGGCACCACGACGATGCCGCGCTCGTCGAGCACCGCCTGGGCGCCCACGGTGGTGGGGCCGTTGGCCGCTTCGACGATCACCGTGGCGCTGATCCGCCGGGCCACGTCCTCGTCGATCACGCCCCCGAGCGCGGCCGGGATGAGGAGCTCGCACTCGATGTCCCAGATGGCGTCGGCGGCGACGGGGTCGCCCCCGGAGAAGCCGGCCACCGAGCCGGTGGCGCTGACGTGGTCGGACAGGGCGCCAGCGTCGAGACCGCCCGCGTTCACCACGGCGCCGCCGATGTCGGCCACCGCCACGACCCGCATGCCGGCGGAGTGGAGCAGGTACGCCAGGGGACCACCGACCTTGCCGAAGCCCTGGATCACCACCCGGCTCCCGGCCATGGGCATCCCGAGCTCCACGAAGGCGGCCCGGGCGCAGATGACGACACCAGACGATGTGGCGCCGGCATGGGCGGCAGTGCCGCCGAGCGACAGCGGCTTGCCGGTGACGGCGCCCGGCATGTGGGCCCCTTGGGTCATCGACAGCGTGTCCATCAGCCACGCCATCACACGGCCGTCGGTGTTGACGTCAGGGGCGGGGACGTCGCGCTCGGGGCCGAGGAGCGGGCTGATCTCGTAGGTGTAGCGGCGGGTGAGTCGCTCCAGCTCACCGAGGGACAGGAGACGGGGATCGCAGCGCACGCCTCCCTTGGCGCCGCCAAAGGGCAGGTCGAGGACGGCGGTCTTGAAGGTCATGGCGGCCGCCAGGGCCTTCACCTCGTCGACATCGACCTCGGGGTGGAAGCGGATCCCACCCTTGCCTGGGCCCCGGGTGGTGTCGTGGTGCACCCGCCAGCCGGTGAACACCTCGATGCTGTTGTCGTCCATGCGCACGGGCACGGCCACCTCGAGCACGCGCTTGGGGGTGCGCAGGAGCCGATGGATGTCTGGGTCGAGGTCGGCGAGCTTGGCGGCATCGTCGAGGCGTTCGAGGACCGTGCGCCAGGCGTCGGCGGACATGAGCGGCTGCCTTCCAGGTGAGATCCCGGTTCGTCGGGTTCATGCGGATCCCACCCGCGACCGTTCTACCCGACGCACCGCCCGTGCAGTCGGAGGGCGGGCGGTCAGTCGGTCGGCGTCATGATCACCGACGCGACGCGTCGGTGAGACAGGGACCGCCGGCGCAGACGTCCACGACCTCGCCGGTGAGCAGGAAGCGGGCCACCTGAGCCGACGCAGCATGATCCTTGCGGGGGTCGCCGTGGGGATCGCCACCCACGCGAGGTGGCTGATTGCCGTTCGGAGGTGTGGTCAGTCCCCGGTCCGTAGAGAACCAGTACACGAGCACGGACTCGCCTCGGAGCGGTCCGTCGACGGCCGGGTTCCAATCGTCGAAGCCGAAGGTCGGGTCGACGGACCAGTGGAGGCCCTCGGGAGCAACAGGCACGTGGAGGCGGGCACCGATCGTGCGGCCCTCCACCTCGACGGCGGCGTTGGCGACCTGATGGTCGCTGAACGCCGCCTGCAGCATCACCTGGTGCGTTGGCGTGCCAGGCAGCGGGTCAGCGGTTAGGTGGTGGGCATAGCCGTTGGCTTCCGCCCGGTCCCAGAGCATCTGCAGCAGCGCGAAGCCGAGCTGCTGGTCGATGACCGCCGGGTACGCCGTAGAGAAGGCGTCCGCATAGGCAACGGTGGCGGTGGGGTCGGTCGGGTCCAGACCGGGGAGGCGTTTGACGAGCGTGCCGCCGGTCGGCTCCCAGTCGGCCGACCGGTTGAGCAAGGTCGAGTAGTTCATCGCCGGCACGCCGAGCTTGGCCCGAGTGAGGTCGGGGGCGAGGGCGACGAGAGCGCCACCCATGATCCCGCCCTGGCTGTTGCCGTCGTAGAAAAGCTCACCGGGTGCCAGCAGGGGGCGCCCGTTATCGCCCCGGAACGCCGGATCGGCGCCGAGGCCCTCCGGGTGGATGAGCGCCCGACCCAGGAACAGGAAGTTGAGGAATCCCTGCTGGGACCGATCCGTAAGCGAGGGGAACCGGGAGATGTCGGACAGCACGAGCGCGACGTTCGGGACGTCGCTGAACGACATGCCCCACCAGTCCATTGCACAGGGCGCGAACCCGAGCTGGCGGAGCGCGGCTGTCGAGGATCCGTTGGCCTCGCTCCGGCCGCCCAGCAGACCGTGGCCATAGAGCGTGGCGTGAGCCGGAGTGGCGTCGGCACCCCGGGGGATGTTGCACACGAACTCGACGTCCACAGTGGGCTGGAGCGGATCGACGACGGGGAGCCCATCGGGCGATCCGAGCGTGTTGAAGCGGGACTGCGGCAGCGCGACCGGCTCGCCCACCGGTTCGGGCAAGGTCGCCATGATCTGCGGCGTGAGGTAGTTGGGGACGGTCAGCGTGCCCTCGACGCGGCGCATCGTGTCGCCGTCCACAAGATCCGTCACGCTCGTGATCTCGTAGCCCGGCGCCCGGCCGTCGACCTTGAGGTCGGCCAGGTCCTCGTCACCCAGATCCGCAAACGCGTCGTCGCGGATGTGCAGGGCTCGCCCAGTCAGGTTGCGCTCGCTCGCAACAGTGAAGTCCCAGGCGAGGAACAGGTCGCTCCGGCCGATGCCAGCGGCGCCGAGCTCATCGAGCAACCGCTCGACGTGCGGACGGCGGGCCTCGATGGCACCGCGGCCCGACGCACCGTCTCGGTAGGCGGCGAAGGTCGGGCCGGCCGGGATGACAGAACCGTCAGCGTGCCGGAGGTCGCGCAAGGCGACGATGTAGCGATGACCCTCGGCCAGACTCACCGCCGGGCGCAAGATGAGCAGCCGCTCAGCGGGGTCGGTGGCGTGGCTGTCGAGCTCACTCCAGAACGGGTGGCGCTGACCGGTGTCGGCATCCAGTAGCACGATCGGTGCGTCGGTCCGCTGGTACCAGGACAGATCCTGGATGTGGTCGAGGGAGCTCCCCCACGTGGCCTGGAGGTCGAGGCCGGGAACCACGGTGAGGGCCATCGAACCAGGCGAGAAGCCATCGTTGCGGTTCCACTCGGTGGGGTCGACGGGCACGCCCGCCACGTTTCGGGGCGTGGACGCGATGTGCAGGTTGACGCGGCGACCGGTGTCGGTCGTGGGGTCGGCGCCGGTGAAGGTGTCGTTGGGAAAGGGCAAGAGGCAGGCGGCCGGGTCCAGTCCATCGCAGCGCTGCTCCTCGGTCAACGCGGCACCGGTGACGATGAGGGCCTGCTCGCTGACGGCACTGACCCTGGCGCTGCCAGCGGTAACGACGACCGCGACGTCGTAGGTACCTGCATCTGCAGGGGCCACCACCCCAGTGGTGGTCGGTCCGTGCGCCTGTCCGACGGCGTCCGGGAACTCACTGAAGAGGGCGCCGGAGCCGCTGCGGCGGTAGCCGATGGTCCAATGAACCTGCTTGTCAACGGTGAATCGCACCACCAGCGGACCACCTGTGGGGACGACGGCCGGCGACAACCTGTTCGGTGAGGTGAGCCGCGCCGATGGCGCTCTCGGGGTTGCCTCAGCCGCCCGAGGGACCACGAGCAGACTCGCCAGCAGGGTCAGCGCAACCACGACAGCGCGGGGGGATCGGGTCATGCCCGTTGGCCTTCCCGCATCGCGACGTTGGTCTGTGCAGTGGCGAGGGGCCGTAGCTTTGCCCTCACGACCTCGGCGTAGGGCTCGCCCACGTTGGTGGGCCGGGCGGTGGGGACGGCGAACTGCCACTGCTGTCCGTCGATCTCATTCACGGGAGTGGGTGCGCCCACGAAGAGGTTGTCGGAGTCGCCCGTGGCGAAGAAGTGGATCCCGTGCGTGGCGTAGGCGCCCTGCCTGTCCGCACAAGCCAGCTCCCCGTACGGCCGACCGGCGAGGCTGGCATAGCCGGCCCGCACGCGTGGATCGTCGGTCGCCTCGCCCGGGTACGGACGGGCCACGGGGTCGTCGCCGGTGCCGTCGTCAAAGCAGGCGTCGTCCCGGTAGTACGGCACGACGGCTGGGTTGACCAGCGACGTCGGCCCAGTCAGCTCGAAGACGTAGACGAGCGAACCGGCGTCACCCTTGCCGGACACCTGCTCCCAGGTGTCGAGAGCGAGCGGCACGCTGAAGGTCGGGTCCGGGAAGTCGAAGAAGGCGGGGCCGCCCGTCGGGAGCTGGTCCACCTGGCCGACGTCGTCGTTCACTCCGTCGATCGGCACCCCCTCGGGTCGCAGGGCGTTGTAGTACGTCGACGCGACATCCCGGTTGTAGTCCCACGATGTGTAGAGCCCATCGGGGGGGATCGGGTGGACCCGCACTCGGTATCGATAGGCGATGGCGTCGCGGTAGTAGGTCTCGAGCTTCGTCACGTTCGTTCCCGAATCGGCGCCCCATACCTCACGCAGCGCTCGTACAGCGCCAACCCTCCAGCCGAGCAGGGCCGAGTTGGCCTCCCAGTTCACCTGCTCGTCCTCGAAGCCGACCAGCGACACGGTGGAATCGGGAGTCTGCTGGAACGCTCGGCCCTTCCAACGGTCGATCAGGTCGGGTCCATAGCTGCCGTCGCCACTCGGGTCGGCCACGCGCATGTCACGCAGCATCCAGCGACCGCTGGCCACCATCCGATAGGCATCGGTGGTCACCACCTGCCCGTCGCGCGGGAAGCGGTCGGTCGATGCGCGGACCGTGCCGTCTGCGTCGCACACCGTGCCCGCGAGGTTCGGCCCGTAGCCCTGGTTCGAGCTCCCCAGCTTCTCCAGATCGTCATCGGCGAAGGAGTCCCGATCGATCCACTGGTCAGCGTCGGGATCCCGGCGGAAGTCGATGTAGCCGTTCTGGCTGGTGAAGCCAGAACCGCCGTCGCGCAAGAACAGGTAGACGTATCCGCGTCTGGCCGGAGCCGTCGGATCGGCCAGCCGCAACTCCTGTCGCTTGTTGCCGGTGCCGCGAGGACCGGATGCCGTCGCGGGCGCCCGCAGGCCGGCGTCGGATGCCATGAGCGCGATCTCGTCATCGTCGTCGAGACCGCGGACCGGATCGGTCATGGCGGTCGCACCGGTCGCGTACGACGCCGAGCACTCGCCGTCGGTGCGCTTCCACGCCTCAACGTCCCAGGCGTAGGTGAGCTCCTCGTCGGTGCCTGAGTAGATGCCGAAGTCACTGTTGCCGTTGGCGAGGAAATATGGGAACCGCTCATCCACTTGGACAGGGATCTCCCGGAAC
>JBKJSO010000120.1:0-6904 GCA_046595835.1 Acidimicrobiales bacterium
TCGGCGACGGCCTACTGTCCCACCATGCCCCCCGAAGATCGCCGTGCCCGACGACTCCGCCTCGGCCTTGCCACCTTCGTGGGGTTCGCCGGCGCGATGCACTTCCTCAACCCGAGGTTCTTCGACGACATCGTGCCCGGGTGGATGCCCGGCACATCGCGGACCACCACCTACATGAGCGGTGTCGCCGAGCTGACCTGTGCCGCGCTCGTCGCCAACCGTCGCACCGCGCGCATCGGCGGATGGGCCACGTTGCTCGTGCTCATCGGGGTCTACCCCGCCAACCTGCAGATGACGATCGACGCCGGTCGGCCGACGTCGGCGCAGGACTGGGCCATCTGGGCGCGCACCCCGCTCCAGATCCCGATGTTCTTCTGGGCCCGCCGAGTGGCCCGCGATGCCAACGAGGTCAGTCGTCGAGCTTGAAGGCGGCGATGAACGCCTCTTGGGGGACCTCGACGCGGCCGATGTTCTTCATCCGCTTCTTGCCCTCCTTCTGCTTCTCGAGCAGCTTGCGCTTGCGGGTGATGTCGCCGCCGTAGCACTTGGCGAGGACGTCCTTGCGCTTGGCCTTCACTGTCTCGCGGCTGATGATGCGTCCACCGATGGCGGCCTGGATCGGCACGTCGAACATCTGGCGCGGAATCAGCTCGCGCAGCTTCTCGGAGATCTTCTTGCCGTACTCCTGCGCTCGGTCCTTGTGCAGGATCGTGGAGAAGGCGTCGGCGGGCACAGAGTTGAGGAGCACATCGACCTTGACGAGATCCGAGGCCAGGTAGCCCGCGTCCTCGTAGTCGAGCGACGCGTAGCCCTGGGTGCGGCTCTTGAGCTGGTCGAAGAAGTCGCGCACGACCTCGGCGAGGGGGACGGTGTAGATGAGCTCCATGCGCTCGGGGGTGAGGTACTCGAGCTTCTTCATCTCACCGCGCCGCGTCTGGCAGAGGTCGATGATCGTGCCGGCGTACTCCTTGGGCGTGAGGATCGTGCACCTGAGCATCGGCTCGTCGATGTGGTCGATCTCCACCGCGGAGGGCAGGTCCGCCGGGTTGTGCACCTCGGCGACTGAGCCGTCGGTCTTGTGCACGAGGTAGGCCACCGATGGTGAAGTGGCGATGAGGTCGAGGTTGAACTCGCGCACGAGCCGCTCGCGGATGATCTCCATGTGGAGCAGCCCGAGGAAGCCGCAGCGGAAGCCAAAGCCGAGGGCACCGGACGTCTCGGGTTCGTAGGTGTAGCTGGCATCGTTGAGGCCGAGCTTCTCGAGGGCATCGCGCAGATCGGAGAACTGGTCGCCGTCGATCGGGTAGAGCCCGCAGAACACCATCGGCTTGGGGTCGCGGTAGCCCTCCAGCGCGCTCGGCGCCGGCCGCGCCGCGTCGGTGACCGTCTCGCCGGACCGCGCCTCGCGCACGTCCTTGATGCCGGCGATGAGGTAGCCCGTCTCGCCAGGTCCGAGCGACGCCACCGGCGTGTGGTCGGGGCGGCGGACACCGATCTCGTCGGCGTCATGGGTGGCCGCGGCCTGCATGAACCGCAGGCGGTTGCCGGTCTTGAGCACCCCGTTCATCACGCGTACGGACGACACGACGCCCGGGTAGCTGTCGTAGTACGAGTCGAAGATCAGCGCCTGCAAGGGGGCGGCCGGATCGCCTACCGGAGCCGGGATGCGCTCGATCACGGCGTCGAGGAGCTCGGGCACGCCTTCGCCGGTCTTGGCGCTGATGCGCAGGATCTGGTCGGCCGGGATGCCGAGCACCGCCTCGATCTCGGCCGCACAACGATCCGGTTCGGCGGCGGGGAGGTCGATCTTGTTCATGCAGGCCACGATCTCGAGGTCGTTCTCCATGGCCAGGTAGCAGTTGGCGAGGGTCTGCGCCTCGATGCCCTGGGCGGCGTCCACGAGCAGGATCACGCCCTCGCAGGCAGCCAGGGAGCGGGACACCTCGTAGCCGAAGTCGACGTGCCCGGGAGTGTCGATGAGGTTGATGACGTGGTCACGCCAGTCGAGGCGCACCGACTGGAGCTTGATGGTGATGCCCCGCTCGCGCTCGAGGTCCATCGAGTCGAGGTACTGCGCCCGCATGTCTCGGGGGTCGACAGCACCGCACAGCTCGAGGATGCGGTCGGCGAGCGTGCTCTTCCCGTGGTCGACGTGCGCCACGATCGACAAGCAGCGGATCAAGCTCAGGTCCATAGGGGACTCAGCACGCTACCGGTGCCGGTGGATGTGACGCGAACCCGCGATCACCGGTACGATCCGTCGGTTCGATTCAGCACTAGAGGACGTCATGGCCAACATCAAGAGCCAGATCAAGCGCAACCGCCAGACCATCAAGCGCGCCGAGCGCAACAAGGCGGTCCGGAGCGAGCTCAAGACCCGCACCAAGATCGCCGCCGCGGCCGCCACCGAGGGGGCCGAGGACGCGGCCGAGCTCACCCGCCTGGCCGTCAAGCGCATCGACATGGCCGCCGCCAAGGGCGTCATCCACAAGAACGCTGCCGCCCGTCGCAAGTCGCGCCTCATGAAGAAGCTGGCCCCCAAGGCCGACTGAGCTACTTGGCCAGGCTGGCGAGCCGGGCGACGAGCACCTCGAGCACGAGCGGCGCCGACCACAGCTTGGCCCCCCGCAGGTCGAGGTCGGCCTGGGCCAGCAGGTCGATCGAGCGCACGACGCGCTCATGACCCAGCCGTCGGGTCTGGCCGAGGGCCTTCTTGGCCGGGAACGTCGAGCCCTTGATCCCGAGGAGCTCCGCGGCCTCTCGCTCCCCTGCGGCGTCCGATCCATCCAGGCGCAGCATCCGGGCGTAGTGGGTGTGGAGCGTGGCGAGCACCTGGAACGGGTGACGGTCGCCCTGTCCGATCATCCGCTGCAGCAGCTCGAGCGCGACCTTGCGATCCCCGCGGTCGATTGCATCCGTGAGGTCCCACGGGGGCACGCCGCCGTCGTCGCCGAGGAACGGCTCGATCTCCTGGGCCGAGATCTTCGTGCCCGTCCCATACGTGGAGCGGAGCAGCTCGATCAGCCCGAGGAGGCGACTGGGCTCGTCACCCACCCACGTCACGAGGCGCTTGCGGCCGTCCGCGTCGACCTTCAGACCTGACTCGGCGAGATGCTCGCCGAGCCACTCGGCCACCTTGCGGCCGGGGCTCGTGTCAACGAGCTGTCCACCGCACCTGGTGATGGCCTCCCCCAACGCCTTCGGGATCTTGCCGCCCTGCCACTCGAGCACCAGACGGGTGCTGGGCAGCGGGTCCACGAGGTAGTCGACGAG
This sequence comes from Acidimicrobiales bacterium, assembly GCA_046595835.1. Classification (GTDB taxonomy): domain Bacteria; phylum Actinomycetota; class Acidimicrobiia; order Acidimicrobiales; family VFJN01; genus VFJN01. Next base: position 3,274 of record JBKJSO010000120.1, read on the forward strand.
CGGCTGCACGAGCTCGTTGCGCTCTCGCTTCTCGGTCATGCGACCGACCACCACGCGGAACTCGGTGAGGAAGGGTGGGGTCTGGGCGGCGTCGACCAGGGTGATGAGCGGGTCACGGGCGTCGTCCTCGACGGCGTGCGAGCCGACGTCGACCTCCTCCACGACCAACGACCGCTCCTCGGCGCCGACGAGCTCATCGACAAGCAGGCGCACCGCGTCGCGGAGCACCACTGCGTCGTCGCCCCTGACCAGGGTGATCGGGGCGACCATGGCGCTCATCCGGCCACCACCGAATCCGCGCGGGCCTGGAGGATCGCCGCCATGACATCCGCCGTTCGGCGCGCCCCGCGCACGTCATGGGCCCGAAGGATCCGGCTTCCGAGGGCGATGCCGAGCGCGTGCGCGGCATGAGATGCCTCGCGCCGGTCCCCCACCTCCGCACCCACTAGGTCGCCCAGGAACCGCTTGTTCGAGGCGGAGAGGAACAGGGGCCACCCGAGGCGGGCCAGCTGATCGTGGGCCCGCAGCAGCTCGAGTGACTGCTGCTCGGTCTTACCAAGATCGAGGCCGGCGTCGACCATCACCCGCTCGCGCGGGATGCCCGCCGTCTCCGCCTGCTCCGCGCGGTCACGGAGGAAGCGGCACACGGCGTCCACGACCGGCTCGTCGTAGACGGGCTCGGGATCTGGCACCCGAGGACCGATCCGGATGTGCGTGGCGACCACCGACGCGCCGGCCGCAGCCGCCACGGCGAGGTAGGCGGGGTCAGCGAAGCCGCTGATGTCGTTCCCCACGACGGCTCCGGCGCCGACGGCGGCCCGGAGCACAGCAGAGCGCCAGGTGTCGACGGAGATGGGCACGTCGAAGCGGGTGTGCAACGCCTCGATGGCTGGGATGACGCGCTCGAGCTCCTCAGTCTCCGTCACCTCGGGACCCGGCCCCGCCTTCACGCCGCCGACATCGAGGAAGTCGGCTCCCTCGCGCACCAGCTGGTCCGCCTTGCCGAGGAACGCATCGAAGTCGTAGTAGCCGCCCTGATCGAAGAACGAGTCGGGGGTGCGGTTGAGGATTCCCATCACGAGCGCTCGGTGCCTGATGTCGAACCGGTGAGGGCCGAGGGCCACCTCCGGATAGGGCACCTCGTACACCACGTGCCACGGCATCTCGCTCACGCCGGCGAACCTACCCGCGGCGGTTGCATCCGGCCCTCAGGGCGGGGGCCGGGGTCGGGCCTCGACCACCAGCCGGTCGGCGGTGGAGGTCAGCCGCACCTCAAGTGCGCCGACCTCGAGCACCGCGACCGGACGGACCCCACTGGCCACGACGACGGTGCCGATCGGGTGGCGGGCCTCGATCGCCGCCACCACGCCCGGCGCGATCGAGCGGTCAGCGACCACCAGCAGCGCGATGCCCCGCACCCCGCTTGCGCGGAGCACGGCCAGAGTCGACCCCGCCCCGAGCTGGCTCCGCCCTCCGATGCCCCCGAGCACGAGCACATCCGAGGACCCCGCATGCCAGCGCACAACCCCCGGCCGCAGCTCGGCGCGCAGCGGCGCCGGAGCTTGGGCCTGCAGCACAGCGGCCACGACGGCGGCCCCAGCCAGGGCCAGCCCGATCCGCCGGCTCCATGACCGCCGGGCCGCCGCAAGCCCCACGGTCATGACGACGAGGTGCGGCAGCCGAAGCTGGCCGAGGGGCAGCGTCGCCGCCCGGCGGGCCACCTCGGCCACCCAGATCAGCAGCACGCCGGTGGGCAGGTGGAGCAGCTCGGCCGACCAGCCGCCGACGATGCCCGCGATGTACCCACCCGTGAGGCCCCAGATCATCAACGGGCCCGCGACGGGCACGGCCAGGAGGTTGGCCGGGATCGACGCCACCGGGAGCGGACCAAACGTCACGAGCAGCACCGGCGCCACACCGAGCTGCGCGGCGAGGGTGACCGACATGGCTTCCCGCAGCGGCCTCGGCCCGGGGAGGCTCGATGCCAGGCGGGGAGCAACCAGCATGATCGCGGCGGTCGCGGCGGTCGAGAGCTGGAACCCCACCGACCGCACGAGCAACGGGTCGACCACCAAGAGCAGCGTCACGGCCAAGGCGAGCACCCGCACCCGCGACTGCGGACCGCCGAGGGTGACGAGCGTCGTGGCCAGCGCGGCCATGGCCGAAGCTCGCAGCACTGACGGTTCGAAGCGCGTGATCAGCCCGAACATTCCGATGGCGGCGAGCGTCGCCGCGAGACGCGGCCAGAGCCGCAGCCGCCGCAGCACCGGGCCCACCAGTGCGAGCGCGAACGCCACGTTCTGCCCCGACACCGCCAACAGGTGGGTGAGTCCTGCGCCGAGGAAGTCGTCCGCGAGCTCGGCGGGCTGGGCGCGGTCGTCGCCGATCACGATGCCCGTGTAGAGGGATCGCTGCACCGGCGTGAGCGGAGCGGCGCCGGCGACCAGCGTGCGCCGCAGCGCGTTCGCCCCGCGGCTGAGCGATCCCCCTGGCCACCACGACTCCACCGCGAAGACGCGTAGACGACCGGCGATGTGGCGCGTGGTGAGCCAAGAGGCTCCCGCCGAGATCGGCTGCACCTCGCCCCGGATCGTGATGCGCTCACCCGCCAACCGCGGCGCGACTGCCACGGCCGAGCTGCCGTCGGCTCGCAGCTCGAGGCGCCGACCGTCCAGCCGGACGTCGGCACGCATCCCACCGAAGCTCGCCACGGGGTCGCTCAGCAAGGTCACCTCGCCAGCCGCGGGCCCGGCGACCAGCCCATCGAGCCCCGCCAGCGAACGACCCCCTAGCGCGCTGACCACCGCAAGCATGCCGAGGCACAGGACGGCGGGGCGCCGCGTGGCGAGAGCGGCGACCACGATGCACCCCCCTAGCGCGAGCGGGAGCGCCGACGGCCGCAGGGCGCCCACGACGGCGCTCAGGGCCAGCACGGCCACCCAACGATCGGACACGCCCTCAGACCGTGACGAGGGGGCGGAGCTGCTCGAGCTTGGCCTCGCCGATGCCGCGCACGTCGAGCAGCTGATCGACCGATGTGAACTGCCCGATCTGGGCGCGGTGCTGCACGATGGCGGCTGCGGTGGCTGGCCCGATGCCGGGGAGGGCGTCGAGCGCGGCTTCGTCAGCCTCGTTCAGGTTGAGGGGAGCCGCTGGGCCCGACGCGGGCCCGGCGGATGCGCCCACGACCGACGGCGGCGCCACCTCCCCGACCTTGGGCACATAGATGCGCTCGCCGTCGGTGAGCGGGGCCGCCAGGTTGATGCGAGCACCGTCGGCCTCGGGTGTGAGGCCGCCGGCGACCTCGATGGCATCGACCACCCGGGAGCCGGCGGGGAGCTCATGCACACCCGGAGCGACGACAGCCCCCGCCACGTGCACGACCACGACCTCAGAGGTAGCCACGATGCTGGACGGCGCGGCGAGCGACGCCGTGGTGCTGGCGAACGGCAGCGCCACCTCCGGCGGAGCCGTGGGCGGTCTCGTGAGCCAGAGTCCCGCCAGCAGGGCCGCGATGGCTGCGACGCCACCCAGCGCGATCCGCGCCGGCGTGGTGCCGGTGGCGTCGGCGACCTGCTCCACACGTTCCCGCCAAGATCGAGGCGGAGGCGGGCGACGGAGCCCGGGATCC
>JBKJSO010000213.1:0-4377 GCA_046595835.1 Acidimicrobiales bacterium
GCGACGGTGCCCATGGCCAGGGCGTAGCCGGAGTCGAGGTCGAGGAGCCCACGGATGTTGAGAGCCGCCAGGCTGGACTGATCCTTGGCGAGCGACGTAGCCCGGGACTCGATCTGAACGTCGCCTTTCGCAGCGGGGCCGGCCCGCAGTGCCGCGATGGCACGGTTCAGCGTGGCGTCGGAGCCGTCGGCGGTCCGGGCCAGGAAGAAGTCGGGCGTGGTCGACGGCAACGCCGACTCGTGCCGGGAGAGGTTCATCAGGGCGTCCGCCCCGTCGGGGAAGCCGGGGAGACGGTCGAAGAGTCCGACCACCTCGAGCTGCGTCTCCACCTGGTCCGCCGAACCCCGAGCCAGCAGCACGTGCAGGGTGTCGCCCACCTCGGCTTGGAGGAAGTCGGCCTTGTCGATGTTCAGCAGCACCGCGTCCGGCTTCTCGATCAGGGACCGCATGGCGCGGGCGGCCGTCGACGTGGGGAACTGGTCGTCCTTCAGGGGTGCCACGTGGGCATAGGCCGCGGCGTCGACGGCCGCGAGGTTCATCGGGTCAGAGGTCCGGTGGCTGCGGATGATCACGTTCTGGCTGCCGTAGACGACGGGGGCGACGGTTCGCACGCCATCCACCGCGAACAGGGAGCGGTCCGTGGAGCGGTAGGGGTGGTCGAGCCCAGGGCTCGGCGAGATGCGGAGGTCCGAACCGGTGACGTAGCGCGCGTCGGCCGCCTTGGCCTGGTCGTAGGACGCAGTGAACACGGCGAGGCTCGTCCCGAGGGCGACGATCAGGCCGATCACGACGGCGGCCTCGGCCACCGCCCACGAACGGCGGCCGAGGCTGAGGCGATAGAGGAGCCGCAGGGGGTGAGCGAAATCGGGTGCAGTCCTCGCGTGTCGGGTCTGCAGAAGCCACGCGAACCCCCTGCCGGCGAGGAGGCCACCGGCGATCCAGGCTGCGATCGGGAGCGCGAGGAGGGCCAGAGGGAGCGACACCGACCGTCGCACGTAGACCGATCCGGGCACACCATCAAACGCCGATGCTCGGGCCGCCACCACCGTGGCCACACCGACGACCAGCACGCCGATCAGGTCGAGGCGGTAGCGCCGCCACACCGGGGTCCGCTTCTCGACGCGCGAGCGGTCGTCGTTGATCTCCCGGTCGATCGATCGCCGGCCGGTGACGTAGAGCGCCGCGCCTGTGGCGACCAGGCCGATGACGGTGCCGAGCACACCCGACACCACCAGCCGGCCCGTGGCGGCGCGCGTGAGGGTGCGATTGCCGATCACGAGGGCGGCGGTGAGGTAGCCGAGCGCCACGCCGAGGACGGCGCCGACTGTGGTGATCCAGCTCACCCGCAGCGAGAGCATGGCGAGCAATTGGCGGCGGCTCGCCCCACGGATCCGCAGCGTCGCCTGCTCGCGGCGCTGCGCTCCCGCCAGCACGTTGCCGGCGTAGGCGGCCAGCATCGCGGCGAGGAGCCCGCCAGGGATTCCAAGGAACAAGAAGAGGCGCTTGGCGACGTCGGCATCGCCGCGTGCCACGACGAGCGTGTTGGAGATGTTGTCGAGGAGGTAGTCCTGCCGACCGGCCACCGCCCTGACGGCAGCGCTGATCTGCTCGGTCTGGTGGAGTGCCGTCCCGGGGTCAGCGTCGAGGCGCTCGCGATCGATACCGATGTCGACCTCGCGGACGGGCGGGCTCTTCAGCACCTCGCCGCGCTCTGCTGCGGCTCGCTCGTACGCGGGCATCACCACGTCCGCGAACATCGCAGGATCGATGACCACGGAGGCCGGGACGTAGAGGAACACCTCGAAGTGCGCGCCGAGCCGGCTGACGAACAGCGACCGGGCCCGACTCAGGTCCACTAAGCCGCTCACGGTCACGCTCATCCGGCTGCCGTCCGGGAGCGCCAGGGAGACGGTGTCACCCACGGCTGCCCCGAGGTTGTGCGCCGCCTCGATGCTCAGGAGCGCCTGGCCGGGCACCTGGGTGCCCCTGGTGACCTGGATCGTGCGGTCACGTCCGACGTACCCGGCGTCGAAGCCGAGCACCCGGGCCGGGCGACCATCCACTCGGGTGCCCGCCGACAGCGAGCCGGTTGGCAGGTCGGCGAAGGACAGCTGCTCGGCAGACGCCACGCCATCGAGCCCGGCGATGTCCGCCGCGAGCCGACCGAGATCGACGCGAGTCGACGCGTTGGCCTCAACCGGAGCGAGGGCCTCCCGGCTCGATATGGTCGAGCGAAACGGGTCCTTGGTCAGATCACGGTCGGCGACGACCCGCGCGGCGTACTCGATGGTGCGGCTCGCGCTCGGCTCGAGCGTCCCGAGGTTCATCCCGGTGCCGGCAGCGCCGGTGAAGAAGGGGTTGCCGTCGCCGGCCCCGACGGCGAGGCCGTCGAGCGTCGCGGTGCCGGCGACGAAGGCCAACCCGGCCGGGGGTGCAGACCGTACGACGACCTCGTTGGCCGGCACGAGATCGGTGTTGTCGACCGTGAGGTGGACCTGCACCACCTCACCCGCGCGCACCCGGCCGGCGGGCACCGTGTCTTGACCCAGGTGCAGGTCGGCGGCGATGGGGTCGCTGAGCACCCGCTGCATGTCGATGGGGAGGGGCGCGACGGCCCGCTGCGTCATCGATGCCGACAGACCGTCGACGAAGAACAGCACGGCGCAGCTGAGCCCAACGCCGAGGGTGACCCCGACCATGGTGGCGAGGGTGCGCCGCGGGTTCCGGACCAGGTCCGCCCAGACGTAGCGGGCGATCATCGTGCGACCTCGCGGTCACCGACGAGAACGCCGTCGAGCAAGGAGACGACGCGGTCCATCCGCTCCGCGACCGCGGGATCGTGCGTGACCATGACCACCGTCGCCCCGAGGTCGCGGTGGGCGTCGGCGAGCAAGCCGATCACGGTGGTGGCGTTCGTCGCATCGAGGGCCCCGGTCGGCTCGTCGGCGAGGATCAGGGAGGGGCGGTGCACGATCGCTCGGGCCACAGAGGCGCGTTGGCGCTGGCCACCGGAGAGCTCGTCGGGGAGGCGCGATCCGAGCGCACCCAACCCGAGGCGCTCGAGCAGGTCCACAGTGCGCTGTTGGGCGTCGTCGGCGTCGTCGCAGAGCGCGAGCTGGAGACGCACGTTCTCCGAGACCGTGAGGAACGGCAGGAGGTTGTCCGCCTGGTACACGACGCCGATCGCAGCCCTGCGGTACGCGGTGCGGGCGGACTCCGACAGCTCGGTGAGCGGTGTCGAACCGATGGTGATCGTGCCCGAGGTCGGCGTGGCCAGTCCGGCCAGCAGCCCGAGCAGCGTCGACTTGCCGCAACCGCTCGGTCCCATGACGCCGACGAGCGACCCGCCGACCACCGTCAGCTGCAGGTGGTCCAGCGCCCGCAACGGACCGGATGCGGTGGGGTGGTCGACAACGAGGTCGCTGACGCGCACGACGCGGTCGTCGATCATCGCGACACCACCCGGTGATCGCGCAGGGCGAGCCGTCGATCCGCCCGGTCGGCGAGGGTGGGGTCATGGGTGACGAACAGGACCGCCATCTCGGTGCTGAACACGTCGTCGACGATGCGGCTCGCGGTCGTCGAGTCGAGGGCGGACACCATCTCGTCGGCCAGCAGCAGCGCCGGCTCGTTGGCGACGGCGACCGCCAACGCCACCCGTTGTGCCTCGCCCCCAGACAGCTGCCGGGGCAGGTGGTCACCACGGTTGCCGACGCCAAGTCGATCGAGGAGCTCGGCCGCGCGGCCGCGGTCGCGGTGGCGGCGACGGTGGCCGAAGCCGAGAGCCAGCTCGACGTTCTCGGTGGCGGAGAGGAACGGGATCAGGTTGTCGGATTGCAGGGCGATGCCGATGCGTCGGCTCCGAAGGGTCGCCCGAGCGCCGTCGTCGAGATCGCCGATGGGGGCGCCATCGACCTCGACCGTTCCGGCATCGGGTCGCAGCAACCCCGAGATCAGCGACAGCAGGGTGGACTTCCCGCTCCCTGACGGCCCCATCAGGCTCACCTTGTCGCCCGGCTCGATGATGAGATCGACGTCAGCGAGCACGACGACCGTGCCGCCAGCAGACCGGTACGCCTTCGACACGGCGGCGAGGCGCAGCACGGGAGGCCCCGCCGTCATCGCTGCCGCACCGACCGCGCCGCAGAGCCGTACACCTCGGGCACCGTCGTGCGGGCATGCTCCTCGAGGTCGAGCACGACCTGGCTGAGCTCGGCGAGGCCCGCAGGAGAGAGCTCGACCACGTTCACCAGCTCGAAGGAGTCCTGGTGCAGGCTCGCCAGCTGCGGATCGTTGAGAATGACCCCGAGGCCCGGCGCGTAGTACTTGAGCTCGTTGTCGATCGCCTTGAACTCGCCTTCTCGGATCACCGTGACG
>JBKJSO010000345.1:0-5465 GCA_046595835.1 Acidimicrobiales bacterium
CACCGTGGGCGAGATGAGCGACGCCATGGAGGAGGTGTTCGGCCGTCACCACGCGCAGATCCGTACGATCTCGGGCGTGTACGGCTCCGCCTTCAAGGACGACGAGGGGTTCGCCGCCATCCGTCGGGAGGTCGACGCGTTCGTGGCGGAGGCCGGCCGACGCCCCCGCATCCTCGTGGTGAAGATGGGCCAGGACGGTCACGACCGGGGTGCCAAGGTCATCGCCACCGCCTTCGCCGACATCGGCTTCGATGTCGACGTGGGCCCGCTGTTCCAGACCCCCGCCGAGGTGGCCCGCGATGCGGTCGACCACGACGTGCACGTCGTCGGCGTCTCCAGCCAGGCGGCCGGGCACAAGACCCTCGTGCCGCAGCTCATCGAGGAGCTGAAGGCGGCCGGCGCGGGCGATGTCGTGGTCGTGTGCGGTGGGGTCATCCCACCGGCGGACTACGACTTCCTCGCCCAGGCGGGCGTGGCGGCGGTGTTCGGGCCGGGCACGAAGATCCCCGAGGCGGCCAAGACCGTGCTCGATCTCGTGCGGTCGCGCCCAACCATCACATGACGACGAGCGTCGCCGACCTCGCCCAGAAGGTGCGCGACGGCGACCGACGGGCCCTCGCCCAGGCCATCACGCTGGTCGAGTCCACGCGGGCCGACCACCGCGCCCGTGCCGCGCGGGTCCTCGACGCCGTGCTGCCCCAGACCGGTGGGGCGATCCGGGTGGGCATCAGCGGAACGCCCGGGGCGGGGAAGTCGACCCTGATCGAGGCGCTGGGCACGGCGCTCACCGGCGTCGGTCACCGCGTGGCGGTCCTCGCTGTCGACCCCTCGAGCAGCCGCACCGGCGGCTCCATCCTCGGCGACAAGACCCGCATGGCAGCCCTCGCCCGCGACCCCCACGCCTTCATCCGCCCATCACCCACCGCCGGCCACCTCGGTGGTGTGGCGCGACGCACCCGCGAGGCCAGCCTGCTCTGCGAGGCAGCCGGGTTCGATGTGGTGCTCATCGAGACGGTCGGGGTCGGACAATCAGAGACCGCGGTGGCGGAGATGGTCGATTGCTTCGTGGTGCTCGTGGCCCCCGGTGGCGGTGACGAGCTGCAAGGCATCAAGCGCGGGATCCTCGAGCTCGCCGACCTCATCGTCGTGAACAAGGCCGATGGCGACCTGCGCCCCGCCGCTGAGCGGGCCCTGGCCGACCACCGCTCGGTGCTCCAGCTCCTCCATCCCAAGCACGAGGGGTGGACCGTCCCCGTGATCGCCGTCTCTGCCCTCGAGGGCCGCGGCATCGATGAGGTGTGGCAGCAGATCACCGCGCTTCACGCGGTGCTGCGCGACTCGGGCCGTCTCGATGCGCTGCGGGCCGACCAGGCCGTCACGTGGATGTGGCGCGAGGTCCGCGAGAGCGTGCTCGACGATCTCGAGAGCAACGCCGCGGTGCGGGCTGTGCTCGACGACGTGGAGGCACGGCTCCGATCCCACGACGTGTCGGTGCTGTCCGGAGCCCAACAGATCCTCGAAGCCCTCCGCCCCGCCGCGACGACGGACGGTCCGTGACCGCGAAGGACCTCCCCCGGCATCACGTCGTGGTCCTGGTCCTGCTCACCCTGTTCGCGCTGGCCCGCGGCGGCTACTGGGCGATGGCGTTCGAGACGTGGAGCCCCGTCGACGAGGCCCAGCACTTCGGCTACGTCGAGTCCCTGGCCACCGGCGACGGCATCCCCACGGTCGGGCGCGACCACCTCTCCAACCGCGTCATGGTCATCGCCAAGGCATCGCCCACCTACTTCGCGCGGAGCCGCCCGTTCCTGGCCCGCGCGTCGGACAACAACTGGGGGCCGGCCCGAGAGCAGTACGAGGGCATCCACGGTCCCACGTACTACGCGCTCATGGTCCCCGCCTACTGGCTGGGCGGGGCCCTGAGCCCGCTGGGTGCCCTCTACGCCGTGCGCCTCGCGTCCGTGCTGCTCGGCGCGGCAGCCATCCCGCTGGCCTGGGCCCTCGCCCGCCGTCTGCTGCCCGACCGACCGCTCGCCTGGCTGCTCGGCCCGGGCCTGTTGGTGTGCGTCAACGGCTACATGGCCACGGCCGCCACGGTGTCCAACGACACGCTCGTCGTCACGGGCACCGTCGCCGCCCTCCTGCTCACGACACGAGCCGTGGCCAGCCCGCGCTGGCACCCCGCGGCCATCGCCGGGGCGGCGGCGGGCGCGGTGTTCGTGGGCAAGACCACCGCCCTCGGGCTCTTCCCCCTGATGGCCCTCCTGGCGATCGTGCAGCACCGCAACGGCTTGGCGAGCACCGAGGGGTGGCTGCGTCGGTTGGTCGCCGCTGGAACGGGGGCCGCGATCATCACCCTCCCCTGGATCGCGTGGAACCTCGTCACCTACCAGGCCATCAGCGGCGCCGCCGCCGTCGAGGCCATCACGGGCAGCCTCCAGACGGTCCTCGAACCGAGCCTCCACGCGCTCCATCGCCATTGGGAGGGCGCGCGCGTCACCTTCTGGGAGGCCGGCCTCCTCACGGGCGACGCCAGCTATCGGCGGGCCTGGGATCTCCTCGCCGCCGGCGTCGGAGCGCTCGGACTGGTCGCCGCCCTGCGCCGGTGGCGCCGACCCGAGGTCCTCACCGTGGGCGCGCTCGGGCTCTCATTCCCCATCGCCTTTGCGGCGATGGTCTGCTTCTTCTTCTTCGTGCTCGGGGGCAGCGGGCTCTTGCTCGGTCGGTACCTCTACGTGGCGCTGGTGCCGCTCCTGCTGGGGCTGGGGGCCGCCGCCCTGGCGCTGGCCGGCCCCCGCTGGGCCGCCACCTTTGTGCTGGCGATCGCGTCGTTCGTGCTCTGGCAGGAGATCGACCTCACCGACGACTATCTGACCAGCACCTACGAGGAGACCACGGCCTACGGCGGCAACGCGATCGATCCAGCCCTCGCCCCCGTCGTCGACCAGAGCTGGAACGACGGATTGGAACGAGCCAAGGGGGTGCTCCTCGACGCGGGCTGCCCGGTGGAGGTCATCCAGGTCGGTCTCGAACGACCTCCGGCCACCCTGCGCCTCCAGGCGGGTAGCGCCATCGTGGAGGCCACCCGGGTGGCCTCGTTCCGAACGGGCTTCACGACGTACCGGCTCGACCGACCCACGGCCGGGCCGCTGCGATTCGACATCCCCACCGGATCGGGCGTGGCCTTCTCGGCGATCGAGCGCGAGCCGGCCGCGTCCCTCGACGGGACCGTCGAGGACCCGCTCGTGCGGGCGTGGTGCCGCCTCGGCACCGCCCGGGCGGCCGGGGTGCGCTTCGACCACGCCTACGACCCGCAGCACCCGCCGCTCACCCGCGGGATGCTGCGAGCTTGGCCACGCGTCTGGTTCGCGGCCAGCGTGGCCCTCCTGCTCGCCACCGCCCTCCGGGCTACGACGCGGCGGTGACGCCGATCCCCGAACCGCCGGATCCGTCCCAGTCGCCGGGCACCCCGCGGGTGCCCCCATATCCATAGCGGATGGTGCGGGTGGGCGGGCCGGCGGCGAGGTTGTCGCGCAGGTACCAGGTGTCGAACACGTAGACGCCGAGCGTGTCGGTGTGGTTGCCGTCCCAGTCGCCCACCACCGGTGCATCGCTCGATCCGCCGTAGGCCACCGAGGTGCTGGGCGGCCCGGGGGTGTTGCTGTTGCGCAGGAACCAGTAGCCGTGGTCGAACACCCCGAAGGTGTCGCTGCCGTTGCCGTCCCAGTCGCCCACCACACCTCGCGTGCCGGAGTACCCGTAGGACACGGTGAGGTCGGGCGGGCCCGGTGTGTTGCTGTTGCGGACGTACCAGGTGCCGGCCACGTAGACACCGATCGTGTCGGTGCCGTTGCCGTCCCAATCACCGCAGACGGGCTGGTAGCCGGGGGCGCCGTAGCTGATCGTGAGGTCGGGCGGGCCCGGCGTGCTGCTGTTGCGGAGGTACCACGTGCCGGACACGTAGACGCCGACCGTGTCGGTGCCGTTGCCGTCCCAGTCGCACGCGATCGTCTCCACCGGGGAGCCGCCGTAGGCCAGCTGGATGTCCGGGGAGCCGGGGCTGACGCTGTTGCGCAGATACCAGACGGTGACCTTGCTGGTCGGCGGGGGCGGTGCGGTCGGCGGGGGCGGGGCGGGCGGGTCCTGCGGGGTGAACCAGTCGGACTTGAGAGCGAGCCGACTGCGGAAGTCGTTGCCGGTGACCGACACGGTGGCCGACGTACCGACGACATTCATCGTGCTCACGCGCCCGCCGTCGGCGCCCGGGCCGGTGCGCCTGGTCACCTCGAAGCGGACGAGCTGTCCGATGGTCGGGTAGGCGGATTGCACGCTGGAGATCGGGACCGAGGTCTGCCAGTTGTGGTTCGGGTTGGACGTCACGGCGTCGCCGTTGTCGACGACGGCGGGGAAGGTGCCGCCGGCCGACCAGCCACCGGTGGACGACGAGAACTCGGTGCGGGAGATGGCCCCACTCGAGGCGCGACGCACGACCCCGGCGGTGGTGGAGATGGCGGCGTCGGTTCGGCTGTCCTCGATGGACGTCCCGTTGAGGAACGCGCCGCCGTACACCTGGCAGGCCGTGGTGTCGCAGGTCTTCCAGTTCCCCGGCGAACGGTTCTCCGCGAACGCGTAGGAGCGCGCCGCCACCGCCTGGCTGGCGAGGGCATGGAAGCCCCACGGCCTGCCGGTGACCGGGTCGATGCTGCCCGACGATCCCCACGATGCCGGCGACTCGCGCGGCACGACGCCTCGGAGGTAGCTCTCCATCGGGACGTCGTTGACGAGGTTCGTCGTGGATCCGACGGTGGCGATGTGCAGCGAGCCGCGGTAGGTGCGCCGTTCGGTGCCGCAGAGCGTGAGGAGCGAGCCCACAGACTCGCCCGGCGCGCTCGGCTCGATGGTGGGGTCACCGATCTCGTAGGGACCGTAGGGGCCGACCGTGCGGTCGCAGCCCCCTTCCCAGGTCTGCATGTACCACTTGCCCCCGGAGGTGAACACCTCGGCCAGGGATCCCGCACCGACGAGGCCCAGCCCGGAGCCCGGCGCACCCCACTGGCCGACGCGGAAGGGCGCCGCCGAGGTGACGGGCACCGTCACCCCGGTCCACGCGGTGAGCTGCACGCCGATGACGTCGTTCGACTGGCTGCCGGGCACCGTGCCGCCGTAGAAGTGGTCGAGGATCGTCTGGTAGTTCCAGCCGCTGTCGACGGCGTAGCCGAGCGAGCCGTACTGGCCCATGCCGCGCCCGTGCCCCCAGCCGTGCCCGGTGACGGCGACCGTGTCAGACGCGGCCGCCGCGGCCGACGTAGCCGCTCCCACCGATGGCGCCAGCACGGACGCGTCGAGGGCCAGACCTGTGACGGCCAGACCTGTGACGGCCAGCGACGCCGCCATCACCGCACTGGCCAGCCCGCGGCCCACCCGTCGACGAACCATCTCAGAACCAGAACGAGGCATCAGCCGCT
>JBKJSO010000363.1:0-7411 GCA_046595835.1 Acidimicrobiales bacterium
GCCTTCTTGACCGGCGCCTTCTTGACAGCAGCCAGCGCCTTGCTGACCGTGCGCGAGGCGGCGGCCTTGCCCGTGGCCTTGGCGGGTGCCTTGGTCTTCGGTGCCATCTGTCCTGCCGTCCTCTCGCGTGCCCGCGGGTCCCCAAAGGGTGCGGCATTGTACGCATGACCCCCCGTTCCAGCAACCTTGCCGCCCGAACGGCGGTCAGGATGCCGCAGGCGATGTCGTAGCCTGCACGGATGCCCTTTGGTCCTGTCGCCCCCAGCTTGGACCTCGTCGCGCTCGAGGAGCGGGTGCTCGAGCGGTGGCGCGAACAGGACATCGTCGGCGCGGTCGAGCGGTCTCGCACGGGCGCCGCGCCCTGGATCTTCTACGAGGGTCCGCCCACCGCCAACGGGAAGCCTGGGCTCCACCACGTGTGGGCTCGGGCGTTCAAGGACCTGTACCCGCGGTTCCAGACGATGCGGGGCCACGACGTGCCCCGCAAGGGCGGCTGGGACTGCCACGGGCTGCCGGTGGAGCTCGAGATCGAAAAGGAGCTCGGCCTCGCCACCAAGGGCGACATCGAGGCCTACGGCATCGAGGCGTTCAACGACCGCTGCCGGGCGTCCGTGCGTCGCTACGTCGAGGACTGGTCGGCGCTCACGACCCGCTCGGGCACGTGGATCGACACCGCCGACGCCTACTGGACGATGAGCAACGAGTACATCGAGTCGGTCTGGTGGATCGTCAAGCAGCTCTGGGACGCCGACCTGCTCTACGAAGGCCACAAGGTCAGCCCCTACTGCGCTCGCTGCGGCACGGCCCTGTCGTCCCACGAGGTGGCCCAGGGCTACAAGGACATCGTCGACCCCTCGATCTACGTGCGGTTCCCCCTCACCACCGGTCCGGCGGCTGGCGCCGACCTCCTCGTGTGGACCACCACGCCGTGGACGCTCATCTCGAACGTGGCCGCCGCGGTCGGCCCGGAGCTGCGCTACGTGCGCATCACCGATCCGCACGGCGGCGCGGATCTCATCCTGGGTGAGACGGCGGCGCAGCGGCGCTACCCCGAGTCAGCCCCGCTCGAACGATGGACGGGCGCTGATCTCGTCGGCTGGCACTACGACCGCCCCTTCCACGCGCTGGAGGCAGGCGAGGGCGCCCCGTGGCGGGTCGTGGCCGCCGCCTACGTCGCCGACACCGACGGCTCCGGCATCGTGCACATCGCCCCCGCCTTCGGCGAGGAGGACGCGCAGGTCGGGCGCTCCGAGGGCCTGCCCACCCTCAACCCGGTGGACCCTGACGGGGAGTTCGACGGGCGGGTCCCCCAGTTCCAAGGTCGCTTCGTGAAGGACGCCGACCGCGCCATCATCGAGGACCTGGCGGCCCGCGGCCGACTCGTCGCGGAGGAGCCCTACGAGCACTCCTATCCACACTGCTGGCGATGCAGTACCCCGCTGATCTACTGGGCCAAGACCTCCTGGTTCGCTCGCACCTCGGAGCGCCGCGCCGAGCTCCTCGCCCAGAACGCTCGGATCGGCTGGTACCCCGAGCACATCAGGGATGGTCGCTTCGGCAAGTGGCTCGAGGGCAACGTCGATTGGGCCCTCTCGCGCGACCGCTACTGGGGCACGCCCCTGCCCATCTGGCGCTGCGGCGAGTGCCGCCTCGACACGTGCGTGGGGTCGGTGGCCGACCTGGCCGAGCGCACCGGACGCGACCTCTCCGACCTCGACCTCCATCGCCCCTACGTCGACGACGTCATGTTCCCGTGCGCCAGCTGTGGTGGTGTGGCCCGACGCCTGCCGCCGGTGCTCGACGCCTGGTTCGACTCAGGGTCGATGCCATCCGCGCAGCACCACCACCCCTTCGCGGGGGATGGCCGCTTCGAGTCGGCCTTCCCAGCCGACTTCATCTGCGAGGCCATCGACCAGACGCGCGGCTGGTTCTACTCACTGCTCGCCGTCAACACGCTGGCCTTCGGAGAGACGCCCTATCGAAACGTGGTGTGCCTCGGGCACATCGTCGACGAGCACGGCGCCAAGATGTCGAAGTCGAAGGGCAACGTCGTCGACCCGTGGCACATCTTCTCCACCTTCGGAGCCGACGCGCTGCGGTGGTACTTCTTCTCTGCCGGCCAGCCCTGGACGCCCCGCCGCGTTTCGGAGGACGGCATCCGCGAGGCCACCCGCCAGACGCTTGTCACGCTCTGGAACGTGTACGCGTTCCACTGCACCTACGCCGACCTCGACGGCTGGACGCCCACGAGCGAGCCGATCGAGCCCTTGCACGTCCTGGACCGCTGGATCCTCTCCGAGCTCGACGACACCGCCTCCTCGATGACCGACGCCCTCGAGGGCTTCGACGCGCTCACCGCCACCACGCGCCTCGCCGGCTTCGTCGACGACCTCTCCAACTGGTATGTGCGTCGCAGCCGCCCGCGCTTCTGGAAGGCGTCAGACCCCGTCGCTCATGCCACGCTGCACCGCTGCCTGCGCACCGTCGCCGAGCTGCTGGCGCCGTTCTGCCCGTTCCTCGCCGACGAGCTGCACACCACCCTCACGGGTGGTGTGTCGGTGCACCTCGCCGACTGGCCCACCCCTGGAGGCTGGCGCAACGACGACCTGGCCGCATCGATGGCGTCGGCGCGGCGGTTGGTCGCGCTGGGTCGGGCCGCCCGCACCGATGCCAAGGTGCGCGTCCGGCAGCCCCTGTCGCGGGCCTTGCTCCTCCACCCGGGCGATGCGCTCTCCGCTGACGTCGTCGGCGAGATCGCCTCGGAGCTCAACGTGAAGGAGCTTGAAGACGTCGACACGCTCTCCGGACTCATGTCGTGGACGGTGATCCCGAACTTCCGCGCCCTCGGCCCGAGGCTCGGATCCCGGGTCAACGACGTGAAGCACGCCCTCGCCGATGCCGACGGGTCCGCCCTCCAACGCCAGCTCGAGGCCCACGGTTTCATCGAGGTGGCCGGCGAGCGCCTCAGCTCCGATGAGGTGGAGGTGCGGGCGTCTCGCCACGACGCCTTCGCGCTGGCCGAGGACAGCGGCTGGGCTGTGGCCCTCGACCTCGAGCTCACCGACGCACTGCGCCGCGAGGGCACGGCTCGCGAGCTCGTGCGGGCCCTGAACGACCTCCGCAAGGACGCCGGCTACGAGATCGCCGACCGCATCACCGTGCGCCTCGCCGCTCCTGCGGAGGTGGCCGCGGCCATCGAGGAGCACAGCTCGTGGATCGCCGGCGAGGTGCTGGCCACCGACCTTGCCTTGGGCGACGTCGACGCCCACGACAGCCACCTCGTCGCGGTCGACGACGCCACCGTGCACGTCACGCTCAGCCTGTCCTGAGCGCCGCGGCGCCCCGCCGTTCAGCGCCGCGTGGCCTTCTTGGCCGGAGCCGCCGCCTTCTTGGCCGGAGCCGCCTTCTTGGCCGGAGCCGCCGCCTTCTTTGCGGGAGCCGCCTTCTTGGCCGGAGCCGCCTTCTTGGCCGGAGCCGCCTTCTTGGCGGCGGCCTTGCGGGGGCTGGCGGGAGTGCGGGGCGCGGCGACGATGCCGAGCTTGCGGTCGATCTCGTCGAGCAGGCTGCGACGCCGACCGAGGGACAGCTCGCGGGTGCGGACCAGGGTCAGCTCCTCGTCATCGAGCTCCGGCAGCAGCGGCAGGATCTGCGCCGCCGACAGGGATTCGTAGTCCTCGATGGGGAACCAGTCCTCGTCATCCCAACCACCGGCGGAGGCCGGCTCGGTGTAGCTGGCCAGGGGATCGGCGACGATCGACGCGTCTCGCAGCTCAGCCAGCTTGGCGAGCACCTGAGGGCGGGCCTTCGTGAGGCGCTCACGCTCCTCGACCACATCGATCTCATCGGAGTAGAGCTGCGGCAGCAGCGGGAGGATCTGACCGACCGACAGGGTGTCGTAGTCGGCGATCGGGAAGTCGACCTCCTCGCCGTCGTCGTCGGACTCCTGCGCGTCTGCGTCAGCCTCGAAGGCGTCCTGATCGGACGCGAGCCACTCGCCACCGGTCTCGGCGGGCGCAGCGAAAGGTGCCTCAGCGGACGCACCGGCGGACGATGCGCCGGCCATCACGAGCTCGAGCTCCGGATCGGGGATGGCCTGCGGGCTGGCGTGCTGCGCAGCGGTGACCTTGGGCTTGTTCATCCGCAGCGCAGCCAGGAGCACGACGGCCGCCCCCACGCTGCTCGCGATCGAGATGTAGATGAGGGTCAGGCCGTTGTCGCTCAACAACCCGAGGACCAACAGCACCGTCGCCACAAGGACGAGGGCGAAGCTCAACAGCACCAACACGACAGGGTTCCCTTCCCGGGGGGTCAACAGGATGGGCCATCCTAGGCATCCAGCGCGACCGGGAGTCGAATGGTCGGATCGCGTGGTTCGCGCGGCCCCTTGATCTGGCTGGGGCGCCCCGAATCTACCGGCGGCGGCCGAAGCGCGAGCGCTCCACCTCAGCGCCCGTGTCGAAGAGACCGGCGTCGACCGCCTCGTCGCGCGGACCGAGCGGCGTCTCGTCGGTCATCGCCTTGCGGAGCTCGGTGAGGTAGGCGTCATCGTCGGCATCTCGCCCGGCGACCACATCGACGGGCTGCGTGGCCGGACCGTCCACGTCGAGCTCCACGTCGTCGCCGAGGTCGACGACATCGGGATCGGGATCGGCCGCCGTCCAGACCTCATCGTCGGGAACCCAGTCGGCAGGTGCCTCCGCGCTCGAGCGTGCCGCATGCAGTCCCTCGGCTGGCACCACCGCGTCGCTGACCACGGGCAGCTCCACCTCGTAGAGCGACTCAGGGTCGTCAAGCATCCGCTGCAGCTCGTCGACCGCGATGCGCACGCGTGCGCGCTGCTCGTCGAGGTGGCGCTCGAGGATCTCGACGTCGTCGCGGAGTCGATCGCGCGTGCTCTCCAGCTCGCGCATCTCACCCAGGACGCGACTGCGGGCCGCCTCGTGGGCTTGTCGGGCCTCATCCTCCGCTTGGGCCTGTGCTCGCGCCGAGGCATCGTGGGCGTCGGTCAGCAGGCGATCCGCTTCAGCCTGTGCGCTCGTGAGCGTATGGGCGGCCTGCTCCTCGGCCTCGCGGATGGCGGCATCGGCAGTGCGCTGGGCGAGGACGAGCGTGCGCTTCAGCGTCTCGTCGGAGGCGGAGGTGTCGGACGCCGACTGCTCAGCCTCTGCCGCTCGGCGCTCGGCCTCGGCCGCTCGGGCCTCGGCGGCCTCGATGCGCTGCCGGGCGTCGCGCACCGCAGCCTCTTGGCGCTCCAGCCCCACCGCCAGTCGTTCCAGGAACTCATCGACATCTTGGGTGTTGTACCCACCACGCTTCGCTTCGCGGAACTCGACGTCGTGGAGCAGCTGCGGAGTCAGATCCATGCGATCGATGGTAGCCATCCCACCTCCGTCCGCCGAGGACGCCCCCACCTGTCGAGGTGGCGTGGCTCAGCAGATGAGCATGATGCCGACGAACACGATGATCGGCGACAGATCGAGCGCCGCCATGCCCAGCCGCACCGGTGGGACGGCCCGCCGCAGGGGGCCGAGCACGGGCTCGGTGAGGTTGAACACGACCGAGTAGATGCTCGCGACGGGCGTGCCGGGCTCGATGCGGATCCACGACATGAGGATCCGGGCGAAGATGAGCCAGGAGTAGAGACTGAGGAGCGTGCAGATGAGTGCCAGGGACGATCAGCCCTCGTGGTAGCCGTGTTCCTGGAGCCGGCGGCGTTCCTCAGGGGACACCTCGACGTTTGACGGGGTGAGCAGGAACACCTGGTTGGCGACCCGCTCCATCTGGCCGCCGATCCCGTAGCAGAGGCCCGACGCAAAGTCGATGATCCGACGGGAGAGGTCCCGGTCGACGTTCTGCAGGTTCACGATCACCGGCTGGTTGACCTTGAGCTTGTCGGCCACCTCCTGGGCGTGGTTGAAGGAGGTGGGGGCGACCACGTGGGGCTTGGCCGACGCGACCGGCTGCAGCGGGCGCACCACCGCGGTGCGGGGCCGCGCCGCCGGATCGCCACCATCGCCCGAGGGCTGCGGACGGACCATCTGGCCACCGATGGTGCGCACGGAGCTGGACGGACCCGTGTCGGGCTCGCGGTCGTACTCGCGGGCGGGCGTCGGACCGGCCGGGTACCGACTGGCCGCCGGCGCAGGGGCGCGCACGGGCGCGGACCGGGGGTCGTCGGCGGCGTCGTAGTCGTCGTACTCATCATCGGGCCCCAGCCCGAGGTAGAGCATCGCTCTACGCAGCATCGAAGTCATCGGTTCCTCCTGGACATCGCACCCTAGTTTCCCACGGCGGTGGTTCCGTTACGGGGACCGAACAGCGCCGTGCCGATGCGGAGCATCGTGGCTCCCTCCACCACGGCGGCCTCCAGGTCGCCGCTCATGCCCATCGAGCGCTCCAGGAGGGAGAGGCGATCGGCGAGGGCTCGCACGACGCGGAACCCCGCCCGCGCTGCGGATGGGGGGCCCTGGGAGCCGATGGCCATCAGGCCGCGCACGTCGAGGCCGAGATCGACGCAGCCCTCCACCAGCGAGGGCACCCGCTCAGGCGGGCATCCCCCTTGCTGAGGGTCCCCAGCCACGTTGACCTGCACGAGCACAGCGGCGCCCGGCGCCCGCTGCGCCACCTCGCCGGCCAGCGAGAGACGGTCGATCGACTGCCAGAGGTGCACATGAGGGGCCGCTTGGCGCACCTTGTTGCGCTGGAGCCGCCCGATCAAGTGCCAGCGCACGGGCGGGGGCTCCACCGCACCAGCGAGCGCCGAGCGCGCCTCGAGCGCCAGCACCTTGCCGACGAGCTCTTGCACGTAGCTCTCCCCCACGTCGAGGAGACCTGCGGCCGCGGCGGGCGCCACCGAGGAGGCCAGCTGGCCCTTGGTCACCGCGATCAGGCGCACGACGGCCGGGTCGCCCCCGGCATCGACGATGCGCGACCGGACCACCTCAGCGGCGGCGGCGACCCGCTCTGTGAGCACCGGGTCGCTCACGCCGACTGCACCCAGGCCACCGTGGCGAAGCGCTCGACCTCGCGACGGGCGCGGTGGCTGTACCAGCGGCGATCACAGGCCGTGCACCCGGCGTCGTCGCGGAGGTCGATGACCCCCGCTGATCGCAGCTCGGCCGCCACCAACGCGGACACGTCGAGCGAGGGTGTGCCCCACATGGTGGTGCCGCGGGCGATCGGGCCGAACTGCTCGATCATCCCGTCGAGCTCGGGACCCGCGAACTCGTAGCAACCCGATCGGATGCACGGCCCGAGGTGCGCGCGGATGGGCCCGTCGTCGAGCTCGCGAAGGGCGGCCACGGCGGCTCCCACGACACCGGCGGCCAGTCCTCTCCAGCCGGCATGGACCACACCGACGCTGCGCGAACCGACGAGCACCACGGGGGCGCAGTCGGCCGTGCGAATGGCC
>JBKJSO010000059.1:0-8664 GCA_046595835.1 Acidimicrobiales bacterium
ACGAAGAGCATCATCACCGCAGGTCCGTCGAGGAGCATCCCCGCCGAGAAGTCGACGCCGCCGCTCGACCACCAGGTCCACGACTTCTGGATGGGCTCGACCTCGAACTCGGCGTGGGTGACCTCTTCGGCGGGCGCGGCTGTCTCAGTGCCCACCTCCCCGTTGCCAGCACTGCTGTCCTCGACGTGCGCCGACGCGGCGTGCTCCGCGTTGTTGACGTGGGTGTGCCACTGCCAGTTCGTGGCCAGCGCCAACACGAAGCAGACACCGAGCGCGGCGATGCCGATCTCTGCACCCTTCTTCGGCATGCGCTTGCCGAAGAAGAGGATGAGGAAGAACGACGCCGCAGGGATGAGCGGGATGATCCAGGCGGATTCGAGCATGCTCAACCCTTCATCTCCGCGACGTCGTCGAGGTCGACGCTCTTGCGGTTTCGGTAGATGAGCAGGACGATGGCCAGCCCCACGCCGACCTCCGCAGCTGCGATGGCGATGATGAAGAGCGCGAACACTGCGCCGGCGGCTGACCCGTGCATGGCGCCGAAGGCGACCAGATTGATGTTCACCGCATTGAGGATGAGCTCGATCGACATGAGGACGAGCACCGCGTTGCGGCGGGCGAGCGCCCCGTAGACACCGACGCAGAAGAGGATCGCGCCGAGGAGCAGGAACTGGTTGAGGAGGAGGTCGTCCATTCTCATCGCTCCCAGAGCAACGGGTCGACGGTGGGCAGGAGCCGGAGCCGAGCCGGCTTCGCCGGTCGGCGTGAGGCACTTGCGGAGGACGGGACGAGCGCAGCGAGGTCCGGAGCAAGCATGGACTCAGTCCTTCCGGGCCAGGACGATGGCGCCCACGAGGGCGGCGAGGAGCAGGACCGAGATGACCTCGAAGGGCACCAGGTACTGACTGAAGATGGCGTCGCTGACGGTGGCGGTGTTGGACCCGCCTACGAAGCCGATCCGGGTATCGGCTGGGAGCGGCGTGCGCGTCCATCCGTACTCATCGATGAGGGCGTAGGCCATGACCCCGAAGAGGAGCAGCGCCGTGAACGCACCGACGAACCAGTTGCGGTGGGTGAGGTCTTGGGCGCGCCCGATCTGGGCTCTCGTGAGCATGATGCCGAAGAGGAACAGCACGACGACCGCACCGATGTAGACGAGCACTTGGGTCGCCGCCACGAACTCCGCCGCCAGCAGGATGTACTGGGCGCCGACGCCAGCCAGCACAGCCACGAGATAGAGCGCGGCGTGCACGACGTTCTGCGACGTCACCACCCGGATCGCGCTGAACACGATCATGGCCGCGATGACGTAGAAGAAGATGTTCTGAGCGACCATCAGCGGGGCACCTTGCGAACCTTGGCGTCGGAACCGGCCTCGTAGGCCTCGAAGTCGGGCACCGTCTCCATCCACTCGCCGAGCCGGTCCATGTCGTGCAGCAGATGGGCGAGGCGCGGCTCGGAGTACTCGAACTCGGGGCTCCAGAACAGCGCGTCGAAGGGACACACCTCCACGCAGATGCCGCAGTACATGCAGAGCGCGTAGTCGATGTCGAAGCGGTCGAGCGCGCTGACCGTGCGCTCCTTGCCACCGGGACGTCGGGGTGGCGCCTTGGTCTTGTGGCCCTCGATGTAGATGCACCAGTCAGGACAGCTACGCGAGCAGAGCATGCAGACGGTGCAGTTCTCCTCCTTGAGCGCGATGACACCCCGCGCGCGAGGCGCGGGCATCTCCGGCGGGCTCTTGTAGGGGTACTGCACCGTGACCGCGCCGAGAGTGGGCGCCGGGAGCAACGTCTTGATGCCCCGCTTGGGGAACATCGTCGTCAGGAAGATCCCCATGGTGATCTTCATGCCCTTTACCAGGCCGCCGAGGGGCATCTTCGGGACGGGTCGAGGCATCAGAACGCCACCTTCAGGACCATGGTGGCCAGAATGTTGACCAGCGAGATGGGAATGAGCGCCTTCCAGGCGAAGGCCTGCAGCTGGTCCTCCCGGAACCGCGGGAACGTGAATCGGGCCCAGAAGATCAGCAGGCCGACGATCATCATCTTTGTGACGAGCACGAGCGGGCCGACGATGTTCATGACGTTGTCGTCGAGCTCGACGAAGGGCAGGGCCCATCCACCGAGGAACAACGTGGAAGCCAGCGCTGCGAACACCGCCGCCGTGGCGAACTCGGCGATGAAGAACAGCAGGAACCGCATGCCGGAGTACTCCGTCATGTAGCCGGTGACGATCTCGGACTCGGCGACGGGCATGTCGAACGGTGTCTGGGCGAGCTCCGCCTGGGTGGCGATCAGGAACACCACGAAGCCCACGAGCTGGGTGAGGATGAACGGGCTCCCGATCCCATCCCATCCGAAGATCTCGCCGTTGTGCTGCGCAGCGACGATCCCCTGCAGGTTGAGCGTGCCCGCTTGGATCACGACGCCGACTACCGCGAGGACCATCGGAAGCTCGTAGGCGATGAGCTGGCCTGCCGCACGCAGACCGCCGATCAGGGAGTACTTGTTGGCGGACGCCCAGCCGGCCACGAGGATGCCGATCACCGAGATCGACGAAAGCCCCAGCGCCAGGAAGACCCCAGTGTCGAGGTTGGCGAAGTAGGCGTCGGGCCCGAAGGGCATCACAACGGCGAGCAGGAACGTGGACGCGAGCACGATGTACGGCGCCAGCTTGAAGAGACGAGCATCGGCCCGAGCGGGGACGAGGTCCTCCTTCTGGAGGAACTTCCCGACCTCGGCGACCAGCTGGAGGGTGCCATGGGGACCGGCCTCCATCGGGCCGAGCCTGCTCTGCATGTAGCTCATCATCTTGAACAGGAAGGCGATCACGAAGGTGCCCGCGCCCAAGATGATGAACACGGCGGCGCCGGCCACGCGGAAGATGGACTGCTGCCAGTAGTTGCCCCAGTCGAGGGCCAGCACGGACGCCATCACCGGTCGATGTCTCCCAGGATGAAGTAGAGGCTGGCCAGGATGGCGATGATGTCGGGCACGTAGACGCCACGCAGCAACCACGGCGCTATCGAGATGTTGTTGAAGCTGGCCGAACGGATCTTCACCCGGAACGGGCCGATGTCCCCGCGCGACACGACGTAGTAGCCCATGGCACCGAGCGGGTTCTCCGTGGCGATGTACGCCTCGCCCTCGGGCACCTTGATGATGCGCGGGACCTTCGCCATGATCGGACCGCCGGGAAGCCCGTCACAAAGCTGGTCGACGATCTTGGTGGCCTCTCGCACCTCTTGCAGCCGCACCCAGCAGCGAGAGAAGCAATCGCCGTCGGGGTGGGTCCAGACCTTCCAGTCGAGCTGGTCGTAGGCGAGGCCGATGTTGGCGTCGCGGCGGAGGTCCCAGTCGACACCCGAGCCGCGCAGGTTGGCACCCGACAGCCCGTAGGACTGGGCGACCCCAGCGGGGATCACACCGATGCCGCGTGTGCGGGTCTGGAAGATCTCGTTCCCGTAGACGAGACCGTCCATGATGTCGCAGAACTCACGCAGCCGGACCATCGCGGCCTTCGTGTCGGCGAGCCACCCCTTGGGGAGATCGTCCTTGAGGCCACCGATGCGGTCGAAGTTCGGGTGGAAGCGGCCACCGGTGACCGACTCGATCTGGTTGAGGACGAACTCGCGATCGCGGAACGCCAGGAAGGCCGGGGTCTGCGCCCCGAGCTGCAGCGCCAGATCACCGATGAACAGGCTGATGTTGGCGATCCGGGAGAGCTCGAAGAGCATGGTGCGGATCCACATGGCCCGAGGTGGGGCCTCGACCTGCATGAGCTGCTCAGCCGCGAGGATGAACGGCACCTCGTTGGCGAAGCTCCCCAGCCAGTCGATGCGGTTCACCAGCGTGGTGACCTGGGGGTAGGTGCGGACCTCGCACAGCTTCTCGTAGCCGCGGTGCATGTACCCGCACATCACATCGGCGGAGGTGACCTGCTCGCCATCGAGGCGAGCGATGAGGCGCAGCGTGCCGTGCGTGGCCGGGTGCTGGGGACCCATGTTGAGGACCATGCCGTCGTCAGTCTCGAGCTCGACGTTGACGCGACCATCGGCCGCCTGGGCGTTGGCGTAGGCGAGCTGCTGGGACTCGGTCATGACCGTCATGCGTCACCTCCCTCGGCTTCGGCCTCGGCTTCGTCGTCGTCGCCACCGGGCATGGGCTCCACGTCCACGATGCCGGGCCATGGCTTCACGACGCGAGCCAGGAGTGGGAACTCCTTGCGCAATGGGTGGCCCTCGAACTCACTGGGCAGGTAGATGTGGCGCAGATCGTGGTTGCCATCGAAGGCGATGCCGAACATCTCGTGTGCCTCGCGCTCATGCCACGCGGCGCCCGCGTAGGTGGCGGACCAGGTGCCGATGCGCGGGTCGTCGTCGGGCAGGTCGGCCTTGAGGAGCACGCGCAGGTCGGTGCCCGCCTTGGCCACGGAGGCCAGCACCTGCATGCGGGTCTCCCCGCCCGCGTAGCCAGGGACAGCGGCGGACCGATCCGGCATCGGAGGCGGGAACGGGGTGTCGACGGAGGAGTCCTCGTAGCGACCGTACGGCGACGGCAGCCAGTCGATCGCTGAGAGGAAGTCGAACCACTGAAGTCCGGCCTTGTCGCGGGCGACCTCCGCGGCAGTGGACCAGGCGTCGGTGGAAACTCGGATCCACAGCGCGAGGCCCGGCTTGATGTGATGGTCGACCACGGCGTCGCCGAGGTGCTCGACGAACACCGCCAGGAGGGCCTCCCGACGGTCGTCGGCGGGCGTCTCGGGGACGGGGACATCAGCGGTGGTGGTGGTGTCGTCACTCAACGACGATCGGCTCCCACCGCTGCTCGCCGGCCCACCGCGCCGGCATGTCCTCGTTCTGGATCCGCTCCTGCAACAGGGCGATCCCCTCGATGAGGGCCTCGGGTCGTGGAGGGCAACCCGGGACGTAGACGTCGACGGGAACGATCTGATCCACACCCTTCGTGACGGAGTAGCTGTCCCAGTAGGGGCCGCCACAATTGGTGCAGCTGCCCATGGAGATCACGTACTTCGGATCCGGCATCTGCTCGTAGAGCCGCCGGATCGCGGGGACGATCTTGTCGGTGACGGTGCCCGAGATGATGACGAGATCGGCCTGACGGGGGCTGGCTGGGAACGGGATGACGCCGAGGCGCATCACGTCGTACCGGGGTGACGCAAACGCGGCACCCATCTCGATCGCACAGCACGCCAGACCCCACTGGTAGGCCCAGATGGAGTACTTCCGACTGAGGTTCAGCAGCTTGGTGAGCGGCTTGGGCATCTTGCCGCTCTCGACGAGGCCCATCAGCTCTCCACCACTCGCGTCACACCCATCGGAGGACCTTCTTCTTCCAGGCGTAGACGAGCCCGAGGGCGAGGATCACGATGAACACGGCCATCTCTGCGAGACCGAACCAGTGGTAGGCGTCGACGCGGGTGGCGAAGGGGAAGATGAACACGGCCTCGACGTCGAACATCACAAAGAGCAGCGCGTAGATGTAGTAGCGCACCTGGCTCTGACCCCAACCCGATCCCACGGGGTCGACACCGGACTCGTAGCTGATGTACTTCTCGCCCTGGGGTCGAGTGGGACGCAGCAGCGACCCGATGCCCATGAGGAGCGCCACCAGCCCTGCCCCGACGAGGCCGAAGATGGCCACGGTGAGGTAATCGCGGAGGAGATCGGACACGTCGGGGGAGCCTAGTGAAGGCTTGAACGAGGGTCCAAGATGGCCGCCAATGCGGGCATCTTGGACGTGTTTGCGCGGTTCAGGCCGTGTCGAGGACGGCTGGGGTCGGCGAGGGGCCTGATCCCTCCGACGCTGCGCCAGCTCCGGTGGGCTGGCGCAGCAGCAGGGCCACGCACGCCATCACGAGCACCACGGCCCCGACGGCGATGGCGAGGAGCACCACGTTCGACCGTCGGCGCAGCGAGGCAGGCACGAGTCGCCGCATCGGGTCGTCCCGCACCGACGGGGCAACGACCTCGTCGACCTCCACCGGGATGTCGACCACCATGACCGCATCCGCGACGAGACGGTCCGCCGTTCGACGGGGCACGTCCGCAGGCGAACCCGCGGCGACCCGAGGACCGGCGGCGAGGGCTGGCTCGACGTTCTGGGGCGTTGGCTCCAACGCGAGCAGGGCATCGAGCTCGGCCCAGAACCCGGGGTTGTGGGCGGGCACCGGTAGAAGGCGCAGCGCCGTCCGCACGAGCGGGTCCGGCTGGATGGCAGCGTCGGCAGTCATCCCACCTCCGCTTCGAGGATCCCGCGCAGGGCGGCTCGAGCGCGGCGCAAACGCGAGGCCACCGTCCCGGGTGCCACGCCGAGGATCTCTGCTGCCTGGCGGTGGTCGAACCCCTCGCCGTCGACGAGCACAACCGCGACCCGCTGACCGACGGGCAGGTCCGCTAGCACCCCCCGGACTCGCTCGGGCGCACTGGCCGACTCGGGAGCGGATCGCATCGAGGCCGACTCCGGTTCGGGGCGAGCGCCCGACGATGCCTCGCGCAGGCGCAGCCGATCGACGCAGGCGTTGTACGTCAGCCGGTAGAGCCACGTGCCGACGTCACCGGTGGGTCGGATGCGATCGAGGGTCCGATGTGCCGCGAGGTAGGCGTCGTGCAGCGTGTCCTCCACGGCCTGGTGGTCGGCCAGGAGTCGATACGCCAGGCCGCGCATGCGCTCGTCGTGGCGGCGCAGCAGCTGGGCAAAGGCCGGCCGGTCGCCCATGCGAGCGAGCTCAGTCAGATCGATGTCGGACGAGCGGGTGCTGGAGAGTTGCATGTGTGCGTTGGCCCCGGCCGCAGCATCGTCACCACAGGGCCCCAGGTGGTTGGGCGACGACCTCGCGATGGTACGACGCGGCAGCCGGCAGCCGCATCTTGGTGTGACGGTCGCCACATCCGGCCTCCGTCGAACCGGGAGGTGGCCACCGCGTTCAGTGCACGAGCACGGGCGTGCCGATCGCCGCGACGCCTGAGGCCCAGAGCATGTCCATCGCCGAGTTCGTGACCCGTGCGCAGCCGTGAGACGCCGGGTGCGCGGGGATCTGGCCTGCACCGTGGATCGCGATGCCACCGTGGAAGTACTTGGGGCGGTACAGCGTGCCGAGGGCGGCCTTGCGGTAGCCGTCGACCTCACGGTCGACCTTGAAGCTCCCCCGCGGCGTGTTGGCCACCGCCGTGCCGCCGCCGGGAGCGGCATAGGCCTCGCCGCTGCCGGTCGAGGTGTTGATGGCCCAGCGCGTCTGTCCGTCCTGGACGATGAGAAGGAGCTGCCGGTCGAGGTCGATCTCGAGGTGGGAGCCACTCGGCTCTCGGGGCGAGGGCCGCGCTGCGCTCCCCAGCGCGCCAAGGGTTCCGGGGCCGGCGACGCCATCGCGGCCGAGGCCCTGGGCCTTCTGGAAGGCCAGCACCGCCTGTCGGGTGAGCTGCCCGTAGGTGCTGTCAGGCGTGCCGAGCCAGAACCCGAGGTCGCGCAGCTGAGTCTGGAGCAGGAGGATCTCGTCGCCGTGCTCGCCCAGCTCGAGGGTGCCATCGGCCCCCGGCGGCGGTGGCACCGTCGTGGTCGTGGGAGGGACGGTCGTGGTGGTGGTGGGGATCGTCGTCGAGGTCGAGGTGGTGGACGACGAGTCCGCGGCATTGGTGAGCGCGCCGTGATCGCGCGAGGTGCCCACCACCGCGGCTCCGGCGACCAGGCCCGCGCCCGCGATCAAGCTGCTGCCCACGAGGGCTGCACGGCGCAGGCGTCGGCCCCAGGTCCTCTTGCGCGCCCGCCGCCCCATCTCGATGACAGTAGGTGGTTAGGGGATGGGCAGCTGCGCCGGCGTGGTGGTGGGAGCCGTCTCGACGACCAGCGCGGGGGTGGCATCGCCTGCGGGGCCGGCGAGCAGGCCCGGGAACAGGCCGACCAGGATCGTGACGGCGAGCGCGACGGCGAGCGCCAGACCGGCGCTGAACGGGACCGGGATCTGGCGGCGTTCGCGCTCCTCGTCGGCGTCGACCTCCATGAACATCGACACCACGATGCGCAGGTAGAGAAAGGCGGCGATCACCGACGAGAGCATGGCGATGGCGGCCAACCACGTGGACCCGGCGTCGACGGCGGCGGTGATGACGTAGAACTTGGCGAAGAACCCCGACGTCAGCGGCACTCCCGCCTGCGCGAACAGGAACACCGCGAACACCAGCGCCAACCCCGGGCGGTCCTTGGAGAGGCCGCGATAGTCGCCGAGGCTGTGGCCGATGTCGCCCTTGCGCCCAACGACGGTGACCACACCGAAGCTGCCCGCCACCATGAAGGTGTAGGAGGCAAGGTAGAAGAGGGCGGCCTGCACACCTCGCTCTGACGCCGCTTGCACGGCCACCAGCACGAAGCCCGCGTGAGCGATCGACGAGTAGGCGAGCATGCGCTTGACGTCGGTCTGCACGACGGCGAGCACCGAGCCGGTCACGAGCGTGATCGCCGCCAGCACGAACACGATGGGCTGCCAGTCGAGCCGGTAGGTGGCGAAGGCCAGGTAGAACACGCGCATCAGACCGGCAAAGCCGGCGACCTTCACGCCGGAGGCCATCCAGGCCACGCTCGGGCTCGGCGCGCCTTGGTAGACGTCGGGCGTCCAGAAGTGGAACGGGACCGCGGCGACCTTGAAGCC
>JBKJSO010000073.1:0-5864 GCA_046595835.1 Acidimicrobiales bacterium
CCAGAAGCTGGGGCAATAGACCGAGGAACACACCATGGCCGAACGTGAGCAGAAGAAGAAGCAAGCGCCGACCAAGACCGACGAGGTCGTCGAGGACGTCCCCGCGAAGTCCGAGCAAGGCGAGAAGATCAAGGCCGAGCTCGACGACATCCTCGACGACATCGACGAGGTCCTCGAATCGAATGCCGAGGAGTTTGTCAAAAGCTACGTCCAGAAGGGCGGAGAGTAGGCCTCAGGCCTCCCGCTGTTCTCGCTCCTCCGACGCGACGTGTCACCAGATCGGGGACGTGGTCCCGGTTCTCGTGACAGCCCCGCCACCCGGCTCAGGCCTCGAGGGTGGCCTTGAGACGGGCGAGGGTGCGCTGCATGCCCTGAGCCGGCTCGTGGGCGAACGACTCGGTGACGGTCGTGCGGCCGTCGGTCTCGGTGAGCTCGTAGCGCCAGGTGGAGTAGCCCTCGGCCACGAACTCGAAGACCTTGTCCGGGACGCACTCGGTGACCTCGGAAGTGGTCGTCCACCGCTTCAGCGTGATCGGTCCGACGCGCACCGTGTTGTCACCCTCGAAGCTGGCACCCACGGCGGGACCAGTTGCGGGTGCGACCCAGCGGCCCCCGGTGCACTCCGGGCTCCACTCGCCCATGCGTGTCACGTCGGCGACGGCAGCGAAGACCTCGGAGGCTGGACGGTTGATGACGGTGCTTGCGGATCCCTCGATCATCGGCACGTTCTAGTCGTCCGGCCGGGACCAACCCTCACCGAGCCAGCCAGATCAGCGGATAGCCTCCCCAGTCGTATGACCCTTCCGATCTTCTCGGCATCTGATGACCCGGGGCCCTCGTTCGCCGAGCTGCTCCATCGGGTGCGACCCCAAGGCCCGCTGCCCGAGGGCACGCCGCCGATTGCCATCACGCACGGCACCACGGTGCTGGGCGTGCGCTACGCCGACGGCGTGGTGATGGCCGGCGACCGGCGGGCCACGTCGGGGAACCTCATCTCGCACAAGACCATGGAGAAGGTCTTCCCCGCTGATCGCTTCAGCGGGGTGGCCATCGCCGGCGCGGCTGGGCCGGCCATCGAGATGGTGAAGCTGTTCCAGCTGCAGCTGGAGCACTACGAGAAGGTCGAGGGCCAGGTCCTCAGCCTCGAAGGCAAGGCCAACCAGCTCAGCGCGATGGTGCGCAACCACCTGCCCGCCGCCATGCAGGGTCTTGCCGTGGTGCCCCTCTTCGCGGGTTACGACCTGCGCCGCCAGGTGGGTCGGCTCTTCAGCTACGACGTCACCGGCGGTCGCTACGAGGAGCTCGACCACATCGCCTCCGGCTCAGGGAGCCTGCACGCCGGCACCGTCGTGAAGCTGGGGTTCCGCGACGGGCTCGGCCGGGACGACACGATCGATCTCGCCGTCAATGCGCTCTATCAAGCCGCCGACGCCGACTCCGCCACCGGCGGGCCCGACCTGATCCGGGGGATCTTCCCCGTGGTCGCCACCATCACCGCCGAGGGGTACACCCGAGTGGACGACGCTGAGCTGCGCACGCGTGTCGAGGCCCTCGTGGCAAGGGGAGACGCCCGATGAGCATGCCCTTCTACGTCGCACCCGAGCAGGTGATGAAGGACCGGGCCGACTACGCCCGCAAGGGCATCGCGCGGGGTCGTAGCGCGGCGGCCATCCTCTACACCGACGGCATCCTCATCGCCGCCGAGAACACCTCTGGCACCCTGCGCAAGGTGAGCGAGATCTACGACCGCATCGCGTTCGCCGGTGCAAGTACAACGAGTTCGACCAGCTCCGCATCGCCGGGGTGCGCCACGCCGATCTCAAGGGCTACAGCTACAGCCGCGAGGACGTCGACGCCCGCAGCCTCGCCAACGCCTACGCCCAGATGCTCGGCCAGATCTTCACGCACGAGATGAAGCCGATGGAGGTCGAGATCCTCGTCGCCGAGGTGGGTGCCACGGCCGAGAACGACCAGATCTTCCACATCGTGTACGACGGCTCCGTGGTCGACGAGGACCGCTACAGCGTGATCGGCGGTGATGCCGAGGCCATCGGCGCCCGCCTGGAGGAGCTGTACCAGCCGGGCCTCGACCTGGCCGGCGCCCTCAATGCGGCCGTGTCAGCCCTTGCGGGGCCCGATCGAGTCATCGCCCCCGCGGAGCTCGAGGTGGCCGTGCTGTCGCGCAGCAACGGTCGCCGCGCCTTCCGACGCATCGACGACGCCGAGCTGGCCACCCTGCTGCCCGCTGCGCCCAGCGCGTAGCGCGACCCGAACCCGGGTTCAGCGGAGCGGCATCCGCCACGCTGACGGCCGGGCGGACCTGTACGGTTCGCGCTGTTCGTCCGGATCCTGGGGAGGTGGTCGGGTGCCGCTGCTGGAGCTCGTCGGGGTGTCGAAGCGATACGAGCAAGGCGGGGACACGGTCGTCGCTCTCGATGGCGTGGACCTGACGGTCGAGGAAGGCGAATCGCTCGCGCTGGTGGGTCGTAGCGGCTCGGGGAAGTCGACCCTGCTCCACCTCGCTGGCGGCCTCGACCGCCCCGACAGCGGGACGGTCCTTCTGGCGGGACAGGACATCGCCGGAATGTCCGTGGGCGATCGAGCCCGGCTCCGCCGCCGCGAGATCGGGTTCATCTTCCAGTTCTTCCATCTGGTTTCCGGGCTGACCGTTGCCGAGAACGTCGAGCTTCCGCTGCTCCTCGACAAGCGGCGCGATCGCGCCGGAAGGATCCCGGAGCTGCTCGAGCGTCTCGGGCTTGCTCACCGCGCCGGCCACCAGCCCGGACAGCTCTCGGGCGGCGAGATGCAGCGCACCGCCATCGCCCGCGCCCTCGTGGCCGGCCCCAAGCTGGTGCTCGCCGACGAACCCACCGGCAACCTCGACTCCGCCTCCGGTGGTGTGATCCTCGACCTGCTCGCTGAGGTCGTGGCGGACTCCGGGGCGGCATTGGTGCTCGTCACCCATGACGAGGCGGCGGCGGCTCGAACGGGGCGAACCTTGCACGTCCGCGACGGGCGGCTGGAGGACGCACCCCCCAGGCGCCAACGCCGTGTGCTCCGCGCCGCTGGGCCCGCGAAGTAGAGCGTCGTGCGCCCGTTTCGCCTCCTCGTTCTCCGGCGTCTGACCCAGACACCGTTGCGGACCACCATGACGGTGCTGGCGATCGCGGCTGGGGTGTCGCTCGCCGTGTCGATCTCGGTGCTGATCTCCAGCGTGAACGAGTCGCTTCAGACGTTCGGGCAGGGCCTGGCGGGGCCGGCTGAGCTCCGCATCGCGGGTGCCACCCTCCGCGGGGGGTTGCCAGCTGCCGCCCTCAGCACCGCGGCACGCGTCGATGGGGTTGCCAACGTCGTCCCCATGGTGCAGACGTCCGCTCCGACACAGGCCACCACTGATGGCGAGGTGCGACCGGCGCTGGTGATCGGCGTCGACTGCAGCGCCGAGGTACTGCTCGGACCGTTCGGTTGCGACGCGGCGGCGATGGCTGCCGCTGCGGGGCCGATCGCCGTGGGACCGGGGATCGCGACCGGGCGCGGAGCGGCCCTGCGCACCGATCAGGGACGACTGTCCCTGGCGGGGGCGTCGACGGATGATCGCCTGGGGTCCCTCGGCGGAGGTCGTGTCGTGGTGCTCCCGCTCGCAGCCTCACAAGAGCTCTTCACCCGTCAGGACCAAGTAGATGTCGCCTACGTCAAGGTCGCCGACGGAGTCGATCCCGCGGTCGTGCGACGGAGGCTGCAGACAGCGCTGGGCGCGCAGCTCCCCGTGCAGGCCGCCGACACGCCTCCGGCTGGCGCCACCGCGGTGCTGGCGGCATCTGTGCCGATCTACTCGCTGCTTGGACTCTTCGCGCTTGGCGTCGGCGGTGTCCTCGTGGCGAACACGGCCGCCATGTCGCTCGAGACCCGCCGGCGGGAGCTGGCCGTCCTCGGTGCGCTCGGAGGACGTCCCCGTACGGTGGTGGGTTCGACGGTCGCCGAGATGGCGGTCCTCGGCGCAGCCGGCGGCTTGTTGGGAAGCCTCGGCGGCGGTCTGGTGGCCCGCCCGATCGTGGCCAGCCTCTCGAGCTTCACGGAGTCGGTGGCGGGTGCGCCCCTGACCACGCACATCTCCAGCGGCAACCTCATGACGGGCCTGCTGCTCGGCGTTGGGTTGGGGGCCGGGGCCGCACTCCTACCGGCACGTCGTGCGACCCGCCTCGACATCTCGGCAGAGCTGTCGGGCCGCGAAGCAACGGATCGGGCCAGGCCGGAGCGCCTCGGGCGCCGGGCCCTCGTCTGGACGGGCGTGACAGGCCTGGGGGCACTCGGCTGCTGGGCGGCCCCGCGACACGGAGGCCTCGTTCCCTGGCAGGCCGCCATCGTGAGTCCGGCGTTCCTCGCCGTGATCGTGGGGTCGCTGTTCGCCGGCGCCAGCCTCGCACCGATGATGATCGGCAGGTTGGCAAGGGTGACCTCGAACAGCGCCTCCGCTCCGTTGCGCCTCGCGCTGGTGACCGCACGCCGGGATCATCGCCGCACCGGAATGCTCGCCATCGCGGTCGCGGCTGCTGTCAGCACAGCTTTTGCGACCGAGGGGGCCAGCGCATCGGCCCGGGCGGACATCGGGGCATCGTTCCGACGCGACGGCGAGGGGGTGGACATCTCGACAGTCGCCGCCGACACGGGATTTGGCGCGATGGTGCCGCCTGGTGTGCTCGCACGCCTGGCCGCGCTGCCGGGCGTCGCACAGGTCACAACGGGGGAGTTCGTCATGGCTGGGCGGGGCAAGGATCTCGTGTCCGTGGAGACCGCGTCGGGGCGCCTCACGACTCCGGTCGTCGACGGCATCGCCGACCGCAGGCGACTTGACGCGGGTGAGGTCCTCATCGGCGCAGGCCTGGCCCGCCGTCAGCGTGTGCGGGCGGGTGATCGCGTGACCGTCACGACACCGTCGGGCATGGTCGACCTCCCGGTACAGGGAGTGTGGCTCAACGGGAACAACGTCGGCTCCAACATCACGATGTCCGCCGCGCTGCTCGCGCAGCTGTACGGCCCGCAACCTCCTCGAATCGTGATGCTTCGGCCGGCCCCCGGGTACACCGAGGCTCGTCTGGCAGAGGAGGTCAGGAGCGGCCACATCGATGAGGATCTGCGCACCCGGTACTCAATGCAGGTGGCAAACGACATCGCTGACGAGGTCGACCGGCAGTTCGCGTCGTTTCGCGTGATGCAGCGGGCCTTGCTCGTCGTGCTGTTCGTTGCGGTGCTCTCCAGCATGCTCCTTGCCGGGGTGCAGCGCCGCCGCGAGCTCGGGCTGCTCGGTGCCGTGGGGGCGGACCCACCGAGCCTGGCTCGGACCCTCCTGCTCGAGGCCGGCGCGGTCGGGATCATCGGCATCGCCCTCTGCACGATCTCCGGCCCACTGACGATGTGGGCCCTGAACGCCATCGCGCCGTTCATCATCGGGTATACGAACCCCGTCGTCTTCGTGTGGTCGTCACTCGCGACGTCTGGCGTCATTGCGCTCCTGATCGTCCTGCTGGGAGCCGCATGGCCCGCCCGCACGGCGGCTCGCATCGAGGTTCTCGAGGCCCTGCGCTACGAGTGACCCGCGCAGCAGTAGGTTGCTCGCGATGGAGCGCCGGATCTTCGGACTCGAGAACGAGTACGGGGTCACGTGCACCCTCCGGGGCCAACGGCGGCTCAGCCCTGACGAGGTGGCCCGCTACCTCTTCCGGCGAGTCGTGTCGTGGGGACGCAGCAGCAACGTGTTCCTTGCCAACGGCGCGCGGCTCTACCTCGACGTCGGCTCGCACCCGGAGTACGCCACCCCGGAGTGCGACTCGATCCTCGACCTCGTCACCCACGACAAGGCGGGAGAG
>JBKJSO010000390.1:0-7474 GCA_046595835.1 Acidimicrobiales bacterium
ACCCGCATCCGCTCGGTGCCGCCGATGGCCTTGTAGACGTCGAAGGCAACGGCCTTGTGCTCGGACTCCTCGAGCGCGTGCCAGAGGAAGAGGTTCCGCACCTCGGCATCGCCGAACAGGTCGCGGGCCTCCTCGTCGGTGAGGATGAGCTCAGCCAATGTGGCGGTGAAGTGCTCCAGCGCGGCGGTGGCAGCCAGGTTGGCGGCGGGCGGGGCGATCCGCTCCCGTGTGGCCAGGCCGATCCGGGTGATCCGCTCGAAGCGCTTCGTGGGGTAGCCGAGCTCGCTGAGGCGATCGTTGAACACGCGGTGCTCGCGGCCGTGCACCGCCTCCTGGCCGATGAAGCCGGACACCTGGCGCTTCAGCTCCGGGTCGGTGACCTGGTCGCGGTAGTTGCGCACGGAGCGAACGAAGAAGTCTTCGCCGTCCGGGAACACCGCGGAGAGGGACGCCGCGAGGTGGCTCAGGATGAGGTCGCCGTCGACAGCGAAGTGCTTTGGCAGGTCCTGGAGCGACTCCTCGAAGGAGATGCGCCGAGTGGGGACCTTGCGGGCGGGGTTGCTGGTCTGCGTCATTGGAACCGAAGGTAACACGATTTGAGTGATTTACTCAAGGACTCATTTCCTGTACCATGCGTCACATGGCGACGACAAAGGGCGAGCACACTCGGCTCGGCATCCTCGAGGCGGCTATCGCCCGCTTCGGCCGCGACGGCTACCGCGCCACGGCCGTCGCCGACATCGCCCGAGACGCAGGGGTGGGCGGCACCGTGGCCTACACCTACTTCCCGAACAAGGAGGCGCTGTTCCTCGCTGCCCTCGATGAGGACGCCGCCGCCCTCATCCACGAGGGCCTCACCAGCGTGATCGCAGAACCCGACATCGAGGACTGGCGGCAGACCCTCATCTTCACCCTCGTGGCCGCCGTCGACCAGCACCCGCTCGCCCGCCGCCTGCTCGCGGGACTGGAACCCGAGGTCACCGACCGCGTCCTCGAGATCCCCGCCCTCACCGAGCTGCGCAAGGCTGTCATCGAGCGCATCCGCGACGAGCAGGATGCGGGGTCGGTCCGAGCCGAGGTCGACCCGGTCTCGGTTGGCAACGGGATCGTGGCGATCTTGCTCTCGCTGCTCATGTCGGTGGTTCAGGTGGGCCGCAACGCAGCCGTGTCCTACGGCGCCGATGTGGCCGCCGTGTTCACCGCCGCCCTCGACCCCGGCCCTAGCCGTCGAGCTCGGCCAGCACCTCGCCGATGATCTTCGTTGCCTGGTGCGCGGGCAGCGGATCGCCGCCCTCCGCTTCGGCGACCTCGGCCGCGAAGTCCTCGACCGAATGCACCCCGCCCACGAGCACGTGGCGCAGCGCCTCGCCGCTCGCGTCGGGATCATCAAGGGCTGCCACGGCCGTGTCGACGGCGTCGGGTGACTCAGCCACGGCATGCACCACTGCCATCGCGCCCTGACGACCGGTCGGCGTGGACACCACCGGCTCGCGGTCGGGGTTCTGCTGCAGGTCCCAAGCGGCGAGCGCTTCGTCATAGCCACCCTCGCCCGGGTGCAGGACCCGCGTCGTGGGCGGCGCGACCGTCTGGGCAGTCTCGGCCGCGGGATCGGTCGGCGGCGTGTCGGCATCGTCGCTGGCATGCGACCGATCAGGCGGGATGGGAACCACGAGCGTGCCGTCGGCGTTTCGAACGATGTCCATGGAACGGAGTCTCCTGTGCTGGGTCGCGCCTGGCGGCGCTGCAACCCACTTACCCAACTTCGTCGCCCGTCATGTCCACCTCGACCTTCGAGCCGCCACCGTGCCACCTGGCTGAGCGGCACAGCAGCGTGGCGTCCCGCACGGCCACGGCAGACCGGTGCTATGACATGCACCCTGATGGGCGCCGACGAGGGGACCTCGCTGCAGGATCAGCTCGACCGCTTCGTCGGAGCATCGATGGGGCCGAGCGCTCCCTCGGTCGGTCCCGACCCGGTGAACCAGCCGATGATCCGCCACTGGGCCGCCGCCTTCGACGACCGCAACCCGGTCTACAGCGACCCGGATGTGGCCGCCGCGTCGCGGTTCGGCGGCATCGTGGCGCCCCCCCTGATGCTGCAGACGTGGACGATGCCGCCACCCTTGATCGCTGGGATCGCCGAGCGCGGCGGATCACCCGTGGCCAGCACCGACACGGGTCCCCTGCAGGTGCTTGACGACGCCGGGTTCGTGGGAACGCTGGCAGCCAACTCAGAGCTCGAGTTCGAGCGCTACCTGCGCATCGGCGACGAGGTGTCCGCCACGACCTCGATCGAGTCCATCTCCCAGCAGAAGCAGACGCGGCTCGGACCTGGGCACTTCGTCACGTGGATCACCACCTATCGCGACGGTGCTGGCGACGTGGTCGGGCGGCAGCTGTTCCGGATCCTGAAGTTCGCGCCGACGGCGGCCGCCGATGGCTGAGCGCCTGGCGCCCTCGATCTCGCCCGATACCGCCTTCTTCTGGGAGGGCGTCGCAGCCCATCGTCTGCTCATCCAGCGCTGCGTCGAGTGCGGCCACCTCCGTCACCCGCCGCGACCCATGTGCCCCGTCTGCAGCGCGCTTGGCTGGGACACGATCGAGTCGACCGGCAGGGGCCGCGTCATCAGCTACGTGCTCCCCCGCCACCCGATCTACTCGGGGTATGAGGACGCCACCATCGTGGCCCTCGTAGAGCTCGACGAGGGGGTGCGACTCGTCACCAACCTGCGCGATGTGGAGGCGGACCACGACCTGTTCGATCTGGTGGTCGAAGTGGTCTACGAGGCGTTCGAAGGTGGGCTCACCCTCCCCCAGGTCCGCCCGGCCGGGTCCCGGTGACCCCAAACCTCGCGCTCCCGATCGGCCTCGAGCTGCCCGAGCTCGTCATCGACGTGACCACCACCGTGATCGTGGCCGGGGCGATCGCGACCCGCGACTTCATGCCGGTGCACCACGACCGGTCCTACGCGGCCACGCAGGGAGCACCCGACATCTTCATGAACATCCTCTCGAGCACCGCCTACACGAGTCGGTTCCTCACGGACTGGGCCGGCCCCAACGCGATGGTGCGACGCGTGGCGATCCGGCTCGGCGTGCCGGTCTTCCCCGGCGACACGCTCACCTTTTCGGGCACGGTCACCGGGACGTCTCGATCTGACGCCGAGTACCGCGTCGACATCGAGCTGCGCGCCACGACGGCGCTCGGCGATCACCTCACCGGCACCGCCACCCTCACCCTCCCAATGGGCGACGTCTCAGGATGACGGCCTGGCTCAAAGACCGGGCCGCCATCGTGGGCATCGGGCAGACGGAGTTCTCCAAGGCGTCGGGGCGCTCCGAGCTCCAGCTCGCGTGTGAGGCCGTCAAGGCCGCGCTCAACGATGCCGGGCTCACGCCGGCCGAGGTCGACGGGCTCGTCACGTTCACGATGGACACCACGGACGAGACCGAGGTGGCCCGCAACCTCGGCATCCCCAGCCTCTCGATGTTCTCCCAGATCCCGTACGGCGGAGGGGCCGCCGCCGGCACCGTCCTGCACGCCGCCATGGCGGTGGCCACCGGGGTGGCCGACGTGGTTGTCTGCTACCGGGCCTTCAACGAGCGCTCGGGGCTTCGCTTCGGCGACACCGGCAACGTCCTGGGCGGCGGCATGCCCCTGTGGCTGTCCTGGTACGCGCCCTTCGGCTTGCTCACGCCGGCGTCCTGGGTGGCCTTGCACGCTCACCGCTACATGCACACCTACGGCGTCACCAATGAGCACTTCGGCGCCATCGCCGTCGTCGATCGCCAGCACGCCGCTACCAACCC
The DNA here is from genome assembly GCA_046595835.1 of Acidimicrobiales bacterium. Taxonomy (GTDB): domain Bacteria; phylum Actinomycetota; class Acidimicrobiia; order Acidimicrobiales; family VFJN01; genus VFJN01. The sequence continues at coordinate 3,811 of JBKJSO010000390.1, forward strand.
TGCGGCCTGGTTCTATGAGCGCCCCATCACCCTCGCCGACCACCAGGCGTCGCGCTGGATCATCGAGCCCGTGCTGCGGCTGCTGGATTGCTGCCAGGAGAGCGACGGCGGCGTTGCGCTCGTCGTCACCTCGGCGGAGCGGGCACGCGATCTCCGGCAGATCCCCGCCCTCGTCACCGCCGCCGCCCAGGGCGCGTCCTACGACGCCGAGATGATGACGGCGTACTACCGCGACGACCTCATCGGTCTGGCCGACATGGGCGTCGTGGCACGTCGGCTCTGGGCCGCATCGGGCCTCGGGCCCGACGACATCTCCACGGCGTTCCTGTACGACCACTTCACCCCGTTCGTGCTCATGCAGCTCGAGGAGCTCGGCTTCTGCGGACGTGGTGAGGCCAAGGACTTCGCCACGGTGGAGAACCTCAGCATCGGTGGACGCCTACCGATCAACACGAACGGCGGACTCCTCGGCGAGGCGTACATCCACGGGATGAACGGCATCACGGAGGCCGTCCGCCAGGTCCGCGGCACCGCGGTGAACCAGGTGCCCGACGTCGAGCACGTCCTCGTCACCGCAGGCACCGGCGTGCCCACGAGCGGCCTCATCCTCGGTCGCCCTCGATAGCTGTCGGCGGTACGGTGCCCCGTGGTCGAGCCGGGTTCATCGGAGATCGTCGACGGTGACACCACCTGGCGCTTCGACGTCGACTTCCTCCGCTCGAGCTGGACGTGCCTGTTCGGGCGCGGCTGCCTCGGCATCCTCCCCGACCCGGCTGAGCACCTCGGCCAGGGCTGCTGCTCCCTGGGCGCCGATCTCGACGGGGAGGACGAGGCCCGGATGATCAGTGCCCTGGCGGCCACCCTTCCACCGGAGCTGTTCGAGCACCACGTCGAGGCCGAACGGGCTGGCGTCTTCGCAGACGAGACGCGCTCGGCCACGAAGCTCGTCGACGGGGCGTGCATCTTCCTCAACCGGCCGGGGTTCGAGGGTGGGGCGGGCTGTGCGCTGCACCTGGCCGCCCTCGCCGCCGATGAGTCGCCCATCGAATGGAAGCCGTCGGTGTGCTGGCAGCTGCCCATCAAGGTCGACTGGGAGGCAGGACCAGATGACACGGAGATCGCCACCGTGCGCCGCTGGACCCGAGGAGATTGGGGCGCCGAGGGCGAGACGATGGCCTGGTGCTGCACCGAGGGCGAGCGCGCCTACGTCGGGGACCGCAGCGTGCTCGACTCGCTCGGTGACGAGCTGGAGGCGGTGGTGGGCAGGGCCGTGCACGTCGAGCTCCGCCGCCGCCTCGCTCCCGACGCCTAAGCCGTCGGACCAGCACGAACCGGCCGGAGACGGTTCAGCCGGCCATGTGGAAGGTGTACATCCGATCGGCGTCGATCCGCGCGTAGACGGGGCCGGAGTCGAGGAAGGTGTGTGCGCCGCGCTCACCCACGGCCGGACCGCGATGTGCGTGAAGCGCACTGAGTCGGGCGAGGACCCGAAGTGGAAGCGACCTCGGTAGAAGAACCCGACGACTGGCCCCGTCACGGGTCGCCCGTCCTTGGCGACACGTCGGGAGCCGTCGTCGGTCCAACGGTGCGCCTGCCCGTTCCTGCCGCGGCAGTGCCCCGCACGCCAACACCCGCGGCTCAGGCTCGAGCAGACACGAGGAGCGCCCGTCCGGGGAGGTCGAGCCCGGAGTCGGTGACGTAGGGCGTCGCGAGGTCGGCCGCCGTGCGGCGCAGCGCGGCGAGCTGCTCGGACGACGCCTGCTGCAGCGCGCCGGCGAGGGGGCCGGCGAGGGCGGCCACGCGCTCGACGTGCGTGGCGATGTCCGGGGCAAGGAATCTCACGTCGTGGGCGTCCACCGTCACGTCGGTGAACCCGGCGTCGCGCACGAGCGCCTCGAGCTGCGCAGGGTCGCCCAAGGAGAAGATGCCTCCAGGCCCGGTCGGCGGCCCGCCGCTGACCAAGCCGTTCATCATCGCGGCCATGCCGACGCAGGTCATCCAGGGGTTGTGCTCGATGCCTGCCCAGGTGAGGGCAGCGAACCGGCCCCCCGGGGCGATCACCCGACGGATCTCGCCCAGGGCCACCGACGGCTGGGGCACGAACATCAGGCCCATGCGGGCCGCCACCACGTCGAAGGAGTCGTCGGGCCGATCGATGGCCGAGGCGTCGATCACGTTGACCTGCACGTTGACCAGCTCGGCGTTGCGACGGGCGGCCGCCGCCACCATCCCGGGCGAGATGTCGCTCAGCAGGACCGCCCCGTTGGGTCCCACCGCACGCGACCAGTCGGCGCCTAGGGTCCCCGGGCCCGCCGCCAGCTCGAGCACCCGATCGCCCGGTTGCACCGCGACGCGCTCGAGCAGTGCCGCGGTAGCGGCAGCCGAATGCTCGTCGACGTAGTCAACCTCCGCGTCCCAGGCCTTCGCGACGGCAGTCCATGCCTCGGCGGTGTCGGTGGTGCTGGTCATCGCTTCCCCTATTCAGTAATGTCCATGTGGAACGAATATAGGATAGGTGTAGTGAAATCAGAGGAACCTGTCAAGCGGTCCTACGACTCCTCCCGCCGGCGCGCGCAGGCCGCCGAGACGCGGGCGGTGATCGTGCGGGCCGGGTGCGACCTCTTCATCGAGCAGGGCTACGGCCGCACCACCGTCGCCGACATCGCCCGGGCGGCGGGGGTGTCGGTGGAGACCATCTACGCCTCCTTCGGGAACAAGGCCACGTTGCTGCACCGCGCGTGGGACATCACGATCGGGGGCGACGACGACGAGGTGGTGTTCCACGAGCGGCCTGAGGTGCTGGCCATCCGGGCCGAGCCCGACCTGGGCCAGCGCCTCATGCTCCACGCCGTGCTCTCCACGCAGACCGCCGAGCGCATCGCACCCTTCCAGCTCATGGTGCAGTCAGCCGCCGGTGCCGATCCCGCGGCGGCCGCCATGCTCGACGAGATGGGCCGGCAGCGCCTGGCGGGCATGTCGGTGATGGCCGCCGAGGTGGCCCGCACGGGACAGCTCAGCGTCACCGAGGAGGAGTGTCGCGACGTGCTCTGGTCGATGACCGACGGCATGCTCTGGCACCGCCTCGTGAACGAGCGGGGCTGGACCAGCGACCGATTTGCCGCCTGGCTCGGCCGGATGTGGGTGCAGCTCTTCGTGCGGTCGTGATCACGATCGGCTGAGGGACGTCATGACCGATCGAGCTCCCGCTGGCCCGTTCCGAGGTCGGTCCCGCCGTGGGGCACGGCTGCGGCCAGCTCCGGTGGGGCCTCCACGCTGATCCGGGGGACGATGCGATCGAGCCAGTGCGGCAACCACCAGTTGGCCGTGCCGAGCAGCTCCATCGTGGCGGGCACGAGGATCACCCGCACGATCGTGGCGTCGACGAAGATCGCCGAGGCCAGGCCGAGGCCCATGAGCTTCAGAACACGGAGGTCGCCGAGCACGAAGGACAGGAACACGGCGATCATGATCGCGGCGGCCGCGGTGATGACCCGAGCCGTCGATGCCAGCCCGTCGGCCACTGCTGTGCTGTTGTCGCCGCTGACGAGGTACTCCTCGCGCACCCGGGACAGCAGGAACACCTCGTAGTCCATCGAGAGGCCGAAAAGCACGGTGAAGAGCATCATGGGCACCCAGAACTCGATGGGCCCGGGGCGCCCGATGC
>JBKJSO010000457.1:0-2856 GCA_046595835.1 Acidimicrobiales bacterium
TCCTGCAGTGGTGGGCCCTGCTGCGCACGCCATCGGTCGCCAACCTCATCGGCGAGCAGGTTCGCCATGTGCTCGTCGACGAGGTGCAGGACACCAACGCCCTCCAAGGCGATCTGCTGGCCGAGCTGGCCCAGCTCGGGGCCACGCTCACCGCCGTCGGCGACGACGCCCAGGCCATCTACGGCTTCCGCGCCGCGACCGTGCGCAACATCCTCGACTTCCCCGCCCGGTTCGCGGCCGACGTGGTCACCCTCACCCGCAACCATCGCTCCACCCCCGAGGTGCTCGCCGCCGCCAACGAGGTGATGGTCGACGCCTTGGAGCGCCACCCCAAGGACCTCCGCTCGATGCGGCCCTCGGGGGCACGCCCACGGCTCGTGACCGCTCACGACGAGCACGCGCAGGCGGTGGGTGTGTGCGACGCCCTCCTCGAGCGACTCGACGCGGGCGTGGCCCTCCGCCACCAGGCCGTGCTGTTCCGCACCACGCACCACAGCGAGGTGCTCCAAGTCGAGCTCACGATCCGCAAGATCCCCTTCGTGCTCTACGGCGGCCTGCGCTTCCTCGAAGCGGCCCACGTGAAAGACCTCGTGTGCTCGCTCCGGCTCGTGGAGAACCCCGCCGACGACCTGGCGTGGTTCCGGGTCCTGCAGCTCCTCGACGGCGTCGGCCCGGCGCTGGCCCGCCGGATCACCGCGGCGCGGCGGTCGTCCGACGATCTCCGGGCCGCCGCGGTGGTGGCGGGCCTCGAGGGTGACGCGCTCAGCGGGGTGGCCGCCCTCGACGAGGCGCTGCACGCGGCGCGGGCGGGCGATCTGCGAGAGCGACCGGGCGCCCAGATCGCCCTCGTGCGCACCTGGCTCGACGGGCGGGTGCAGCGCCGCCATCGCAACGCCGATGCCCGGCGAGCCGACCTCGATCGCCTCGAAGCTGCGGCCGGTGCCGCCCCCAGTCTCGAGCGGTTCCTCACCGACCTCACCCTCGACCCGCCCTCGTCCACCGGGGAGCTGGCCGGGCCACCCCACCTCGACGACGACTTCGTCACGCTGTCCACCATCCACTCCGCGAAGGGCGCCGAGTGGGACGTCGTCCACGTCCTCCACTTGGCCGACGGCTGCCTGCCATCCGACCTCGCCACCGGCCGCCCGGAGGAGATCGAAGAGGAGCGCCGACTGCTCCACGTGGCCATGACGCGCGCACGTGACGACCTCTGGCTCCACGTGCCGCTGCGCTACCACCACCACCGTCAGAACAGCCGCGGGCGCGACGCCCACGGCTACGCGCAGCGGTCGCGGTTCCTCTCCCCCGCCGTCGCCGCGCTGTGCGACGAGGTCGTGGCGGCGTCACCGTCTCCCCGCGATGCTGACGCGGTGGTGCCGCTCGCCCCGGCCGCCGCCGACGTCGACGACTTCCTCACCCGACTTCTCGCCTGAGCCCCGTCACCGCGGGCGGAAGGCCTGCTCGATCGCGTCGAGTCGGCGCGCCTCCGCCAAGCCCTGCTCGCGCCGCTTGCGAAGCTCGTCAGGCGTGCGGGACAGGAGGGCCAGCCCCTCGCGCAGGAGGCGATCCGGGTCGACCGGCTTGGTGAGGTACTCGTCGGCCCCGAGCTCCCAGCACCACACCGTGTCCCGCGAGTCGCTCTTGGCGGTGAGCACGAGGATGCGGGTGCCGCCGGCCAGGCGCTGCTCCTGACGCGCCCGCAGCACACCGACGCCGTCGACCTCCGGCATCATCAGGTCGAGGATCATGAGCGCAGGTGGCGCCGACCGCAGCACCTCGATGGCCTCCCGTCCGTCAGCGGCCTCCACGACGTCGAAGCCGTCGTCGTGGAACACGAACGCCAGCAACGTCCTGATGCTGGCGTCGTCGTCCACGATGAGCACCTCGTTCGAGGTCTGCTGCTCCGGCCACTCGTCGTCGATGTCCCACCCCGGCATGGCCGCATTGTTCCATGCGCGGCACAAGCCCGGTCGGCCATCTCGCTCGCCCACGGCGCCGTTGCGTACCGTGGCCTCCTCTGTGAGCGACCGCACGCCCCCCCGCGACACCCGCAAGCTCCACGTGCCCGCTCCGGGCACGGGTCCATCCGCCCCGCCCGCTCGCCCGGGCACCCCCGGATCGGCGCGTGGCAGCCGTCCCGCCGACCAGGCAGGTGCGGCGGCCGGGCCGACCGGCGCACCCCGACCATCATCGGCTCCCGGCCGGCGCACCGGAGGCGCTGCGTCGGCGCCCTCCGCCAGGCTCACCACCCCTCGGGCCGCGGTGACTGCCCCCGCCCCCAAGCCGGCCCCCACCCCCACCGGTCGCTCCGCACGGCGCCTCCTGCCCCGCCGTCCGAAGCTGCGGCGGATCATGCTGCTCACCTCGATGGTCCTGCCCATCGCCCTCCTGCTCGCCGCCCTCGGCGGCTGGCTGTACGTGCGCCGCATCTACGACAAGGTCGAGAAGATCCCGCTCGCTGATGTGCTGTCACCCGCCGGGACGGGCACCAACTACCTCATCGTCGGGTCCGACACCCGTGACCCGCAGGCGATCATCGACGCCGGCCTCAACCCCGGGGCCTTCGAGGACGGGGGCAGTCAGCGCTCCGACACCATGCTCCTGCTCCGATTCGTCGGGGGCCAGGCCAAGATGCTGTCGATCCCGCGCGACCTCTACGTACCCATCGCTGAGACGGGCCGCTCGGCCAAGATCAACTCGGCCTACGGCAGCGGTGGCCCACGGCGCCTGATCCTCACGATCCAGCAATCACTCCAGGTGCCCATCCAGCACTACATGGAGGTCGACTTCGTCAGCTTCGCCCTCCTCGTCGACTCGCTCGGCGGCATCACGATCGACTTCCCGAACCCCGCCTCC
>JBKJSO010000008.1:0-20232 GCA_046595835.1 Acidimicrobiales bacterium
GAACGGACGATCGAGGACCTCATCACCCTCGCCCGCGATGCCACTCCTGCAACCGAACCCCGACCGCTCGCATCGCTCGTTCGCGACGCCGAGCGACGATGGGAGGCCCCATACGGCGACGCTGGTCGTGCTCTGCGTGTCACCCTTGAACCCGAGCTGCCCTTCGTGGCCGCCCGCAGCGAGGCCGTCCGTCAGATTCTCGACGTCCTTCTCGACAACGCAGTGGTCCACGGCGCCGGCACCGCCACCCTCACCGCAAACCGTGTCGGCTACGGCGCCGTCGTCGCCATCGCCGACGAAGGCACGACACCGATCGATCCGGTCGAGATCTTCGAACGCCGAACCGGCAGCGGCTCAGGGATCGGGCTGGCCCTCGCTCGTCGGCTGGCTGACGCCGAAGGGCTGCGTCTCCTCGTTGATCACGTCGGGCCCGGCGTCACCTTCCACCTGATCTTCGGCGGATTACCGCAGGGCTCGTCGACTCGGCCACCAGCGTGACCCCGAGCCACCGGGGTCATCGGCCTGCAGAACCGCGCTGTGACCGACGCTCAGCAGCGGTAGATGCGCTCGGCATTGGCCGCGAAGAGCTTGTCGCGGGACTCTTCGTCGAGGCCGGCCGTCACCGTGTCGAACGTGGAGTAGAGCTCGTCGAAGGTGCCGTGCATGCCGTCGACGGGAAAGTTGCTGGCGAACATGCATCGGTCGACCCCGAACGTCTCGATGGCGTACTCCAGCCAGGGAGCGAAGGCGTCGACGCTCATCGAGCCCAGCGGCATCGCCAGGCCCGACAGCTTGCACACGACGTTGTCGCCGAGTGAGGCGAGCGCGTCCATGCCGGCCTTCCACAGGGCGTACTCGTCCTCCGAGCTCGATCGGGGCCACCCGGTGTGCTCGACCACGATGACCAGGTCATCAAACGCGGCGAGCCCCTCGGCCGCGACCGCGAGCTGATCGGGATGCGTCATCAGCTCGAAGAGCAAGCCGCGCTCCTGCAGGGCGCGGAGCACGTCGTCGGGCGGCAGCGGCCCGTCGAAGACGCCCATCGGGCGCACCCCTCGGAAGCGGGATGCGGCCATCTGCCGGTCGAGGAGCGCCACGGCGTCGGCCACCGACTCGGTGGGCGGAAGGCCGCCGACGATGGCGTCGGGGTGGCCGTCAAGCTCCGCCCGATGATCGAGCTCGAGCGTCTCCTCGATCGAGCTGAGCCCGGTGGCGGCCGCCACGTTCACCAGCTTCTCGACGTTCCACCCGGCCGATTCGGCCAGGTACGTCGGCACGTCGAACCGGCGCGACATGCCGGTGACGTCACCCATGTTGAGCTGCTGGCGACCCGACAGGTAGGGGTACCAGTCGGTACGGGCGGGGTCCCACAGGTGCACGTGGGCATCCACCACTCTGGTCGGTCGTCGAGCCATCAGTTCTCCTCTGTCGTGCGCCCCGGCCGACGCGCTATCCCCGAGGACCGCTCGTGCCGACGATGCTGCGCAGCGTGCCGTCGAGCCAGTCGGGGATGGCGGGACCGCCGTAGGTGATGCTGGCGCTCGGGCGCGGGTGGCTGCGCAGACCGAACCAGCCGGAGCCGGTCACCAGCTCGGCCCCCGACAGCGCCGGCGTGTCGGGGCTGCAGAGCAGGTGGGCAGCGAGCCCGGCCACCGGGTGGGCGTCTCCCGCGTCCGGCGTCTCGATGCTGACCGCGAAGGCGGCGACGCGATCGTCGGTGGCGCCCCGGGCAGACCGCGCGAGTTGGGCCGATGCCTGGGCCCGGCTGCGGCCGCCGGCCGTGGTGGCGTCAGTGAGCGTGATCAACCGCACCGGGCGCTCGGCGCGTGCGGCGTAATCGGCCACCGCGCGCACCCAGCTCGCGTCCGCGTGGATCTGCTCCACAATGCCGGCGTGCTCGGCGAGGGCTCCCTCCCAGTCCGCCGTGGCAGTTCTGGTCGGGGATGGTCCAGCCAGCGCGACGACGACGGCATCCAGCGCGCCGACGCGCTCGATGGTCGACGCCAACGAGCTTGCCGTGGCGGCGAAGCCCGAAGCGAGGTCACCCGCCGCCACGATCTCGCAGGTCACCCCGCGGGCATCGAGCTCCGCTCGCAGGGCGGCCACCATCTCCGGGCGATCGCTGACGACGGCGCACGTGAGGGTCGCGGCAGGCGCGGCGTCTCCGCCGGCCGGCTCGCCGAAGATCGATCCGAAGCGCGGGTTGCTCCCACCACTGCTCGCCTGGTTGGCCTCGGCCGGCAGCAGTGCACCGACGGTGATGGCCGCAAGCGCTCCGGGCCGCGAGCTGACGTGGTCGCTGCGGATCACCTCGAGCAACCGGGGCTCGTCGATCACGGCGATCTCGGATCCGCCCGCGAAGATCACCTGACCGTTGCACCACGGCAGGTCCTCGCCCACGAGGTGCGCCCCCAACGGCCCGATCTGCTCCGGGGTGGGCATCGAGGCGAGCGAGAGGCCGCCGGTGGCCGATGCCCCTGACCGAGGGGCGCCGGCGGATGACGTTCTCGCCCGTGGAGCGCCCGTGTCGCGCGCTCGGCTGAGCGCTGCGGTGACCATTCGGGTGGCGGCGATTGGGGAGATGGCGTTCACAACGACGCCAGAAGGCGCCATCCGACCCAGCTCCCAGGTGAGCGAGGCCACGGCCCGCTTGGCGCAGCCGTAGGCGCCCGTGTTGGCCGGTCGCCACCCCGAACCAGACGTGACGCCAAGGATCCGGCCGTGGCCGGCGGCCGTCATGATGGGCAGCGCCCCCCGCAGGATGTTGAGGTAGCCGTCGAGGTGCACCGACAGCACGTCCAGCCAGTCCTGCTCGGTGCCGGTCGCGAAGCCGGTGGGCCGGGTGATGCCGGCCACGTTGACCACCCCGTCCAGTCCGCCCAGCTCGTCGACCAGCCCCTCGAACAGGGCGCGCACCGCGTCGCCGTCGGTGACTGACACCGACGAGGCCCGGGCCGACCCACCCGCGGCGACGATCCGCCCGGCAGTCGTCTCCTCAGGCGTCGGGAGCTGCTCAGAACCGTCGACCGACACGAGCGGGTCCATCGTGACGACGAACGCGCCGGCGCGGCCGAGCGATTCGGCGATGGCGGCGCCGATCCCACCGCCGCCACCGGTGACGACGACGACGCGCTGACGTGCCTCGACGCTCACTGCGCCCCGAGCCCAGCGTCGAGCTCGAGGCCCTCGCACTCGCCGTCGGCGAGCCAGTGCTCGAGCAGTTCGCGGTAGGCGAAGTAGTCGCCGCGCCCGCGGCCGTAGTTGCCATTGCGCGGGTTCATCGCCTCGGGGTGGCCCTCGAGGTTGATCCGTGACGGCGTGCAGGCGGCCATGACCGAGCTGGCGTCGACGAACGAGTCGACGATCTTCTGCGTCCACTGCTCCTCGGCCTCAGCGCGCACGTCGAACACGGTCGCGCCGCGCTTCTCCAGCACGCCCACCGCTCGGCCGACGAACTCGGCCCCGAGCACAGCGAGGTGGGTGTAGTTGACCGTGACGACGGCCTGCTGTCCGGGGGCGGGCATGACGAACATGTTCGGGAAGCCGCGGCTCATCATGCCGAAGAGGCTGGCGGCGCCCTCGGCCCACTTGTCGGCCAACTGCACGCCGCCCCGACCAACGACGTCGTGAGCGGTCCGACGGAACAGCGGTGTGAGCTCTGCCTCGAAACCTGTGCCATAGATGAGGCAGTCGACGTCGTACTGCTGACCGCCCACGACCGGACCGTGCTCGGTGATGCGGTCCATGCCGCTGGGGCAGTCGATGAGGGTGACGTTGAGGTTGTTGAACGCCTGCAGGTACTCGTCGTGAAAGCAGGGCCGCTTGCACAGGTAGCGGTAGTACGGCTTGAGGATCTCGGCCGCGTCAGGATCGCTCACGAGCTCCTCGACGCGCCGGCGGTGCTCCTCCATGATCCCGTAGTCGAGCTCCTCAGCGCCGCGGAGGTACTCCTCGATGGGCATCCCCTTGTGCCTCGGCGGGTGCTGCACGGCGGCGTAGTGGTGCGTCCACCCGTCGTCGGTGAGATCCACGTCGACGGACCGGCCCAGCATCACGGTCTCGAAGTTGTCCATGCGGTCCTGCTGCCAGCCGGGCTGCAGTCCCTCGGCGAAGTCGGGCTCCGTAGCGCGGTTGCCGCGCACACCCACAGCCGACGGCGTGCGTTGGAAGACATAGACGTGCTTGGCCGCCGCCGCCAGCGGCGGGAGGCACTGGATGCCGGTGGCGCCGGTACCGATGAGCGCAACGACCTTGTCACTCAGGTTGTCGAGCGGCTGCCCGGGAGCGCCGCCGGTGTACTCGTAGTCCCAGCGAGCGGTGTGGAACGAGCGCCCGCCGAACTGCTCCATGCCCTCGATGGCCGGCAGCTTCATCAGGTTGAGGATCCCGACCGCGAGCACGTAGTAGCGGCTGGTGACGTCGTCGCCGCGGTCGGTCCGCACGCACCATCGCTTGGACTCGTCGTCCCACGCGGCCTGGGTCACGCCGGTGTGGAAGAGGGCGTCGGACACGAGGTCGTGGCGATCGGCGATGGCCTGGACGTGGAGGCGGATCTCCTCACCGGATGCGTACCGGTGCTTGGGGATGTAGTCGAGCTCCTCCAGCATCGGCATGTAGATGTACGACTCCACATCGCACATCACGCCTGGGTACCGGTTCCAGTACCAGGTGCCGCCGATGCCCCCGGCCTGATCGATGATCCGGATCTTCTCCACGCCGGCCTCGCGCAACCGGGCGCCGGCCAGCACCCCGGCGATGCCGCCGCCCACGATGACGACGTCGACGTGGTCGACCACCGGCTCGCGCTCGACGAAGGGGGTGAACGGGTCCTTTCGGAAGCCGGCGAAGTGCTCATCGCTGGTCAGATCGCGGATGTCAGCGCGCCCCGGGACGAGGCGCTTGTCCCGTTCGGCCCGATACCGGGCGTGGACGGCATCGGGATCGAAGCTCGACATCCCGTCGCCATCTCCCACGGTCGGTCCCCTCCCTCTGTCGAGCGATCCCAGTGCGTCACGAGTGGATCGCGAGCGATCCAACCATAGGTGACGCTGGTGTCAGAAAGGTAGCGAGTCAGGCGATGGTGCGAGCAGATCAGGCCAGGTCGAAGCGGTCCAGATCCATCACCTTGGTCCAGGCCGCCACGAAGTCCCCGACGAACTTCTCCTTCGCATCGGCTGAGCCGTAGACCTCCGCGATTGCTCGCAGCTGGGAGTTCGAGCCGAAGACGAGGTCGCTGCGGGTGCCGGTCCAACGCAGCTCTCCGGTGGCCCGATCCCGGCCCTCGAACACGTCCTCCGACGATGCTGTGGGCTGCCACTGCGTGCCGGGGTCGAGCAGGTTGATGAAGAAGTCGGTGGTGAGGAGGCCGGGACGGTCGGTGAGCACGCCGTGGGCCGACCCGTCGGCGTTCGTGTCGAGCACTCGCAGGCCGCCTACCAGCACCGTCATCTCGGGGGCTGTCAGCGTCAGCAGCTGGGCCCGATCGATCAACAGCTCCTCAGCGGAGCGGCGATGCCCCTTGCCGAGGTGGTTGCGGAACCCATCCGCCGTCGGCTCGAGCGGCGCGAACGAGTCAGCGTCGGTCTGCTCCTGCGTGGCATCGGTGCGACCAGGCGTGAACGAGACGGTGATGTCGTGGCCCGCCGCTTTGGCAGCAGCTTCGATGGCCGCGCTGCCGCCGAGGACGATGAGGTCGGCCATCGACACCTGCTGGCCCGACGAGTTGAACTCCGCCTGCACGCCCTCGAGGGCGGCGAGGGTCCGGCGCAGCTCCGGTGGGTTGTTGACGGCCCAGTCGTTCTGCGGGACGAGACGGATGCGGGCGCCGTTGGCACCACCACGCTTGTCGCTGTTCCGGAACGTCGAGGCTGAGGCCCACGCCGTGCGCACCAGCTCCGAGATGCTGAGCCCCAACGCCAGGACCTTCGCCTTGAGGTCGGCAATCTCGGCGTCGCCGATCAGCTCGTGGTCTACGGCGGGCACCGGGTCCTGCCAGATGAGGTCCTCGGCGGGGACCTCGGGGCCGAGGTAGCGCGCCTTCGGGCCCATGTCACGGTGGGTCAGCTTGAACCAGGCCCGGGCGAACGCGTCAGCGAGCGCCACCGGGTTCTCGTGGAAACGCCGCGAGATGGGCTCGTAGACCGGATCCATCCGCAGCGCCATGTCGGCCGTCGACATCATCGGCGCGTGCGATCGCGACGGATCGTGGGCGTCGGGCACCGTGCCCTGCGCCTCCGGGTTCGACGGCGTCCACTGCTTGGCCCCGGCCGGGCTCTCCGTCAGGACCCATTCGTAGCGGAAGAGGGTGTCGAAGTAGCTGTTGTCCCACGTGATCGGCGTGGGCGTCCAGGCGCCCTCGACCCCGCTGGTGGTGGTGTCGCTGCCCTTGCCAGTGCCGAAGCTGTTCTTCCAGCCGAGGCCCATCTGCTCCATCGGCGAGCCCTCCGGCTCCGGGCCGACGAGGTCTGGATCACCCGCGCCGTGGGCCTTGCCGAACGTGTGGCCGCCGGCGATGAGCGCGACGGTCTCCTCATCGTTCATGGCCATCCGAGCGAACGTCTCGCGGATGTCGCGCGCGGAGCCGAGCGGATCTGGGTTGCCGTTCGGGCCCTCAGGGTTCACGTAGATCAGACCCATCTGCACCGCACCGAGCGGTTCCTCGAGCTCGCGGTCGCCGTGGTAGCGGTCGTCGCCGAGCCACTCGGTCTCGGGTCCCCAGTAGATGTCCTCCTCCGGCTCCCACACGTCGGCCCGGCCCCCGCCGAACCCGAACGTCTTGAAGCCCATCGACTCCAAGGCGACGTTGCCGGTCAGCACCATCAGGTCGGCCCAGGACAGCTTTCGGCCGTACTTCTGCTTGATCGGCAGCAGGAGCGCTCTGGCCTTGTCGAGGTTGCCGTTGTCGGGCCAGCTGTTGAGGGGGGCGAAGCGCTGGGTGCCGGTCGAGGCGCCACCGCGACCGTCTTTGATCCGGTAGGTGCCAGCGCTGTGCCAGGCCATGCGGATGAACAGCGGGCCGTAGTGGCCGTAGTCCGCAGGCCACCAGTCCTGGGACGACGTCATCAGCTCCGTGAGATCACGCTTTACCGCGGCAAGGTCGAGGGTCTTGAACTCCGCGGCGTAGTCGAAGTCCTCCCCCATGGGATCAACCCGGGGTGAGTTCTGGTTGAGCATCTTGAGGCTGAGCTGGTTCGGCCACCAGTGCTCGTTGGCCGTGGACCCCACCGCGGTGTGGGCCGCATGCGGCCCATGCATCACCGGGCACCGCTGCCCGCTGTCATTGATCTCGAGGGCACGGTCGTCGCTCATGGTTGCTCCTTGCACTGCAGGTGGTGGGCGGGTTGACGATCTCTAAGTGGTGGTCGAGGACATCGAGGTGCGGCACGGGGGGCAGCGACCCCAATAGATGACCTCGGCCTCGTCGATCTGGAAGCCGTGGTCGTCCTCGGCGGTGAGACACGGAACCTCCCCCACTGCGCAGTCGACGTCGAAGGTGGAGCCGCACCCTCGGCAGATGAGGTGGTGGTGGTTGTCACCGACCCGGTCTTCGTAGCGGGCCGGTGAGCCGGCCGGCTGGATGCGACGTACGAGGTGCTTGTCCACCAGCACGGCGAGCGCGTCGTACACGGCTTGCCGGGAGACCGAACCGATGCTGGCGCGCACGTCGTCGGTCAGCTCGTCGGCGGTGGCGTGGGACCGGGCGGACACAGCGCGCAGCACGGCCAAGCGCTGAGCCGTCACCTGGAGCCCGTGCTGGCGGAGGAGCTGCTCAGCGGTCTGGGTCACGGGCGCCATCCCACCACCGATTCTGGATCTTGTCAACTATTTGATTCGATCGAGACCGTCCGCGACCAGCGCGACGTGATCGACGCCCGACTCCCCGACGACCGGCTCGTCCTCGACGCCGCTCGCATCAAGGCCGACCACGTGATGGCCTACGCCGATGCCTTCGCCGCCGCCCCCGATCTCCCGCTCAGTCGTGGTTCCATTTGGCCACCATCACCTGGCGATCCCGCTCGATCGCCGCCTCGACGGCCGGGGTCATGCGGAGCGTCTGGCTGCCGCCGTTGACGTGATCGACCTCGACGCCGCCGACGATCCCAACCCTTCGTCCCTGGGCGTAGATCTGGGCTACCAGATCGTCGTCGCCGTACCACCAGGTCAACCGCTCCTCAAAGCGCAGCCGGTCGAAGGCCTCGCCACGAACCATGAACGCGAAGCCGGCCAGCCCTCGTCGCTTGAAGGTCGAGACCACGTGCGCGACCCCTTCGATGCGCCGCTCGTCGTAGGTGGGGCAAACGGCCCAGAGCCGTTCGTCGGCCCGAAGGGCATCGCTGAGCCCCCCGAGGAAGCGCGCACCGATGCGCAGGTCGTTGTTCAGGATCGCCACGTTGCACTCGAGCTGCTCGGCGCGTGCGAGGGCCACGCCGAGGTTCCACATCCGGTGCAGGCACATCCCCTCCGCGGCGACGGGCACGATCCCGTACTCGCGGGCGTGAGCAGCGAGCCACGCCGCGGTCCCATCGATCGATCCGTTGTCGAGGACGAACATCGCCTCGTAGCCACCCTGCTCGGCCAGCTGGGCCACCAGCGAGGAGGTCAGCGCCAGGTTGTCCTTCACCGGCATGACCACGTACGTGGGCGCCCCGCTCTCGGGGCGCCGTGCCCCCGCCGCCCCTTCGACCGCGGCGCTCACAACAGCTCGGCGATGAGGCGGGCGCTGCGGGCGGCGCCGTCCGTGGACACGGGCCGATACTCGACCCGGCGACCCACCTCCTCGACCATGGCCTGGCCGATGAGATCGGGAGGCGAGTCGGCGTACTGCAGGCAGCGACCCGCCCCGTAACGATCGAGCCGATGGCGCACATGGACCTGCTGCTCGAAGTGGTTAGCCAGCGGGAAGTACACGAAGGGCACCTGGCTGGCCACCAGCTCCATGCAGGTCGTCAGCCCTCCCTGCACCATCGCGAGGTCGCAGCCCGCCAACCACCGCGGGAGGTCCGGTAGGAAGCCGTGCACCTCGACGCCGGCGGTGGCGGGGATGGACGCAGGGTCGAGTCTGGGCCCGGTGACGATCACGACTCGCAGACCGTCGATGGCGCGGCGCGCGGCGGGCACGGCGTCGAGGACACGTCGGAGCAGCGCTCCCCCCACGCCGGAGCCGCCGACGGTGACCACGCAGACGGGTTCACCGTCCTGCCACCCGAGGGCGGCACGGGCCTCGTCCCGGTCGGGTGGCGTGAAGCCGGAGACGTACCCGGCGAAGTCGAAGTGCTCGTTGGTCCATGCACGGATCGACGGCAGTCCGGGCCCGAAGTCCAGCGGCACCACGTCGTCGGGGTCACCTACGAAGATGCTCCGATCGCGCAGCCACCCGAAGCGCTCGACGTGCTCGAGCATCTCCGCGTTGTAGTCGGCGGTCAGGTAGGCCTCGCGCTCGCCGCCCGCGGCCATCGGCACGCTGCCCACGAAGTCGGTCAGCCACACCAACGGCGACCGCTTGAGCTCTGGGTTCTCGTGCAGGAAGTGGTCGACGTCCCACGCCTCATCTGCGACCACGAGGTCGAACTGCTCCTCCTCGAGCAGATCGTCGAACACGTGGAAGTTGGCCACCAGGACCTCGTCCATGGTGCGCAGCGCTTGAAAGGCATGGAGATCGTGCTCGCCACACTCGCTCTCGATGTGGGCCGACTCGCTCACCAGGTGTCCGGATGCCGGGTGCACCTGTTCGCCGCGCGCCTCGAGCAGCGCCGACACGGGATGTTGGGTGAGCCACTCGACCGACAGATCGGGCACCAGCCGGCGCAGCTCGTCGGCAATGGCAAGATCGCGGCGGCCGTGGCCCAACCCGATCGGCGACGACAGGAACAGCGCTCGCTTGGGCCGCGCCAGCCCGCGGCTCCACCGGCGCGTCGTCGACCGCGCCGCCCCTCGCACCCGCCGCTCGATGAAGTCCCCCACGACGTGGTTGAACCGAACGGGCTCGCGGCTGACGAGCAGATGGCCGGAGCCCTCGAACATCACGAGCTCGCCGTCCAGCCCTTCGGCGAGTGCTCGTCCCAATGCCGGCACGCAGATGGCATCCTCGCTACCGTGCACGACCAACACCGGTCGTCCCCGGACCGCGTCGCGCACGGCCGGACCGATCTCGGTCAGGTTCCCGGCGCCGAGCCATGTCCCCTCGAGGCTGGCGAGGAGCACCTCCGGCGTCGTCTCGTGGGCCCACCCCATGACGTCGTCGTAGACCTTCGTCGAATGGGCCTCCGGGAGCATGCTGGCAATGAACCAGCCGTAGAACGCCTCGGGATCGGCGGCCAGCCGAGCGTGCGTTTCGATCCCGGTGCTGAAGAACAGGTCGACCTGCTCCGCTGTGACCGGCAGGAACGAACCGGTTGTCACGACGGCGACGACCCGATGAGGCTCGGCGGCGGCCAGGACGAGCCCGATCGTACCGCCGGCCGACAGACCCACCACGACGGCGCGCTCCGTCGCAGTGGCGTCCAGGACCGCCGAGACCTGGGCCGCCACCCGATCCGGTGCGTAGTCGGCGCCCGAGGTCGGTCGGTCCGAGCGGCCCGCACCCGGGAGATCGACCGTCACCACCCGCCACCGTGCCGCGAAGTACGGCACCTGGCCCTTGAAGGAGCGGGTGGAGCTCACCTGCCAGCCGGGCAGGAACACGACCGTGGGGTCGGCGCCGTGCCGATCGCCGAACACCTCGTATCCGATCTTGACGCCGTCGTGGTCGACGAAACCGTCGTGGTCTGGGGTCATCGCGCGCATGGCGCCAACCTCTCTGCCGCCGGGATGCGACGGCACGTGTGGGTGTCTACTCGGGCTCTCGCGGCGGTGCGTTGCCGGTGGATTGGGCTCACTCGATGCCGGCCAGCGCGTGGGGGAGCCACACAGGGTGGGCGAGGACCAGGACGGCCCAGCAAAGCAGGACGACGCCGACAGCGTGGGTGACGGTTCGACCCTTGCGGCCGACCTTCTCGTAGGCCATCACCGAGGCGAGCCCCGCCATCCAGACGAGGTTGGCCACCCCTGCCGCGAACATCACCAGCATCAGCGCCCAGCAGCAGCCGAGGCAGAACAGCCCGTGGCCCCAACCGAGGCGCAGGGCCGCTCCTGTGCCCCGCCGGTAGTGCCGGAGCAGGTAGGCGCCGGGATGGCGGCACTGTTCGAGACACCGGTCCTTGACCTCGGAGAACTGGAAGGCGCCCGCGGCGGCCAGGGTCGACCCGGCGATGAGCCAGGGGTGACCGGCCAACCACGGGGTCGCGTCCACGACGTGGTGCACCACGACGTCAAGGCCGAACGCCGCCGCCCCGAAGGCGGTCCACACGGCGACGTATCCGCCCACAAACGCGGTCATCGCACGGGCTCGCCCGTCCGGCGGCGTGGTGGCCGCGAACAGGCGGAGCATCGGCACGCTCGACGGCAGCATCATTGCGCCGATCATCACCTCCCAGGCCACCACCGACAGGACCACGCCCAGCCCGAGGGGTGGGCCATCCTCGATCAACGCGTCGTGGTGCAGGAGGGCGGCCCGGCCCGTCAGCTGCGCAGCGAGGGCGACCGCCCAGCACGCCGCGATCCCCGCGGGCACGGCGAGGGGGACCTGCCGTGGCGGCGGCGCGGTGCTGGGCTCGATCGCCGTCGCCATCGCCGTCGCCGTCGTCGTCGTCATGAGGCCGTGTGGGTGATGTGGTAGTCGGCCTGGATGGCGTTGCGGCCTTCGAACGACCAGGCCATGTCGTACTGCGGCAGGCTCACCTCGAGCTTCCCGGCGCGGCCCACGTAGGCGGGTGACCCAGGGACGGTGGAGAACAGCGAGTCACGCAGTGTCGTCGTGGTGCCGTCACCTGCGGCGAAGGGCTCCATGTCCGCCACCACGACATCCCCGATCCGCAGGGAGCCGCGGCCATCACGGATCTCGTGCACGATCGAGGCCCGCTCGACGGCGACCTCCTCACCGATCAGCCCGGCGAGATCGCCCAGCGGACCCCCCAGGTCGCCCCGGTAGGCCGCGAGGATCGCCCGCATCTGCTCATCGGTGGCCCGGTCGTCGATGAACCGGACCACCTTCCAGCTGCCGGGAGCGAGCACGTTGCCCGGGATGCGCACGACCAACACGGAGTTCAAGCCGCTCACGTCGACACCGTCGATCGTGCCGCGGTCGAAGTGGTAGGCGTTGACCGCGTCGCAGGCGCCGCCGTCGGGATCGGCCCCAACCCAGCACGGACACAGCACTCCACAGGAGCAGGCCTCCAGGAGGGTGCCCTCAAGGTCGTAGATCACTTCGTTGGTCGTGGCGGATGCCATCGCGTCTCCTTCGTCGTGGGATGAGCGCAGGCTGCACCCCTCGGCTCAACGAAGGGGTGCGAGGTCGCTCAACGAGGCCAGACGGCCCGAAACGAGGGCCTGGCAGTACCCTGACCGTTCAAGGCCGAGCATGCGGCGGACTGGGGCGGTGGAACACGCAACTCGACGTGCGACTGCTGGGACCCGTCGAGGTCTCCGTCAACGGGCGGCTCGTCGACCTCGGCCCGCCACGCCAGCGGGCCGTCCTGGCCCTGCTGGCGCTGCGAGCCAACGAGGTGGTGTCGATCGATCGTCTGCTCGATGAGCTCTGGGGGCAAGACCCGCCCAGGAGCGCGGCGCACGCGCTCCAGGTGTACGTCTCGAACCTGCGGCGAGCGCTCGAACCCGATCGGCCGAAGGGCAGCCCGGGATCGGTGCTCGCCACGAGGGCCCCGGGCTACTCGATGGTGCTCGATCCCGGCACGTCTGACCTCGCGAGGTTCGAGGCTCTCGCCGCATCGGGTCGGTTGGCTGCCCAACGAGGTGACCTCGACGAGGGTGCGGACAGCCTTCGCCGGGCCCTGGGCGAATGGCGAGGCACCGCGCTGGCCGACGTCGCGTTCGAGTCCTTCGCGGCTCCGGAGGCGCGGCGCCTGGAAGAGCTTCGCGTCGCCGTCACGGAGGACCGGATCGACGCCGACCTCGCACTCGGCCGCCACGTCGCGCTCGTCGGTGAGCTGGACGCGCTGGCGCGCCGTCACCCACTCCGCGAACGACTTTGGGCCCAGCTGATGACGGCGCTCTACCGCGCCGGCCGGCAAGCCGACGCGCTGCGCGTCTACCAGGAGCTGCGCACATCGCTGGGTGATGAGCTCGGTCTCGCCCCGAGCCCCGCACTGGCATCGCTCGAGTCGGACATCCTCCGCCACGCGCCCGAGCTCACGGCCGTGCGCGCCGCGCCGGAGCCGGCAGCGGCCGATCGGGCGCCTACGCCATCCTCGGTCGCACCTGCGTTGCCGCCGCCGATTCCGACCGGTCCTGGCCAACCGGCCGACACCGAGGTCCGAGCCGTGGTGACGGTCCTCGTCGCGGACCTCGTCGGCTCGACGCCGCTTGGCGAGCTGCTCGACCCGGAGGACTACAAGCTCGTCGTCGATGGGGCGACGGCACGAATGGTCCACCAGATCGAGGCGTTCGGCGGTTCGGTCACCAACGTCGCCGGTGATGGGGTGGTCGCCCTGTTCGGCGCGCCCGTGGCCCACGAGGACGACCCCGAGCGGGCCCTGCGGGCCGGTCTGCGCCTCGTCGAGGACGTGACGGCCTACGGGGCCGAGGTGGGCCAGGCATGGGGGGTCGACCCGGTGGCCGTGCGCGTCGGGATCCACTCGGGCCCCGTGATCTTCGGCGCAGTGAGCGGGGGTGCGGCGTCCGGGGAGACGGGCATGGGTGACACGATGAACACCGGCGCCCGGCTACAAGGCGAGGCTCGTCCCGGCACGGTGCTGGTGAGCGAGTCGACTCGCCGCATGGTCGAGCGCCTGTGTGAATGGGGCGAGCCGCGGTCGCTTCACCTGAAGGGAAAGGCGGACACGGTCTCGGCCTCCGAAGCACACGAGCTCCACGCGATCGCTGGGAAGCTCCGCGGCATCACGGGCGTCGAAGTCGGCGTCGTCGGGCGCGACGCCGAGCTCGGCCGCGTCGCGGACGCGATCGACGGCGTCGCCCACGGCCGGGGCGGCGTCCTGCTCCTGACCGGCGAGGCCGGAGTCGGGAAGAGCCGACTCCTCGCAGAGATGCGAGACCGCTTCTCGATGCTCACCTCCGTCGAGTCGATCGAGGGCCAGTGGCTCGAAGGCCGCTGCGTCTCGTACGGCGAGGGCATCCACTACTGGCCGCTGCGCGAGCTGCTCCGGGGCTGGCTCGGTGCCTCGATCAACCAGCCCGAGCTGCGGGCGCGGATCACGTTGCGACGCAAGGCCGAAGCCGTGTTCGGCGCCCAGGCAAACGAGCTGCTCCCGGCGCTGGCCACCGTCCTCGGCGTCGCGTTGGAGCCCGACGCCGCCAGCACCGTGGCCGAGCTTCGACCCGAGACGATCGACCAGGCCGTCTTCGATGCCCTGCGATCGCTCCTCGAGCGTCTGGCCGAGCACGGACCCGTCGTCGTTGCCGTAGACGACCTCCACTGGTCGGACGTCGACTCGTTGCGCTTGCTCGAACGCCTCCTGCCGGCGTGCGGCAGCGCGGCCATCCTCTTCGTGCTGGCGGGACGCCCGGAACGCTCGAAGCAGTCCTGGCATCTGCGTGAGCTGGCCTTGCGCGATCTGGCCCACCGGACCGAGGAGATCACCC
This sequence comes from Acidimicrobiales bacterium, assembly GCA_046595835.1. Lineage (GTDB taxonomy): Bacteria > Actinomycetota > Acidimicrobiia > Acidimicrobiales > VFJN01 > VFJN01. Next base: position 14,653 of record JBKJSO010000008.1, read on the forward strand.
TCGAAGCGCTCCCCGCCGGGTCCGATGCCGCGCTGCTCGACGCCTTGGTGGGCGCAGGCACGCTCCCCGATGAGGTCACCGCTCGCGTGCTCGCGGCGGCGGAGGGCAACCCGTTCTACGTCGAGGAGATCGTACGGTCCCTGATGGGATCAGGGGTGCTCGTCCACGAGGACGCCCGTTGGCGGTTCGAGGGCGATGCGACGGTGGAGATCCCCGAGAGCGTCGAGAAGGTCCTGCTGACGCGCATCGACCAGCTGGCCCCTCAGGCCCGCGCCGTTCTGCGGGCGGCCGCCGTGCTCGGACGCCAGTTCCGAGTCGACCTCCTCGACGCCGTGCTCGACTCGACATCGACCGACGTGCTCGCCGAGCTCGAGCGGGCCGATCTCGTACGCGAGGAGCGCCGGTGGCCCACGGCGGAGTACCGGTTCAAGCACGTCCTGATCCAGGACGCGGCGTACCGCACCCTCACGTCGGAACGCAGACGGGAGCTGCACCGGCGCGTCGTGCGCGCCCTCGAGACGACGTTCCCCGACCGCAGTGCTGAGACCTTCGGGCTCCTCGCCCACCATCTCACCGAGGCCGGGGAGATCGCCCGCGCCCTGCCCTACCGGTTGCTGGCCGCCAACGAAGCACGGCGCGTGTTCGCGATCGACGTAGCGTTGGGTCAGTTCGGCGCCGGCCTCGATGCAGCGACGGAACTGCGGGGGGGCGACGCAGCAGAGGTCATCAACGAATTGCGCCTCGGGCGCGGTGACGTTCTGGCGCTCCGCGGGGGGTTCAACGAAGGTCGAGCCGATCTCGAGGCGGCGCTCGCTGGCGCCCGAGCCACCGGTCAGCAGCGTGTCGAGTACGACGCGCTCGAGATCCTGGGCCGATTGAGCGTCTACATGGAGGGCCAGCACGAGCAGGGCTTGTCGTTTTGGCGACAGGCGTTGGACGTGGCGCGATCCCTCAACGATGGCGGGGCCCAGGTCAAGGTGCTCAACCGCCTGGCCGCCGACATGGTGGGCGATCTCAACTTCAACGGTGCGCTGACCCTGGCCGATGAGGCGTTGGCCATCGCCACCGATGCTGCCGACGAACGGGTGATGGCCATGGCGCTCGACGCCCGCAAGCTGGTCGCGGCCTACCTCGGTGATTTCGATGCCCTCGCCAGCGCGGTGGCGACCCTTGAGGACATCCTGCGCCGCGACAACGACCTCTGGCTCCTCGCGTGGGTCCTTGCCGAGTCATCGATCGAACCGGCGGCCCGAGGTCGCTGGCAGGAGGCGATTGATCTCCTCCACGAGGCGATCACCGCGAAGCGGCGCATGGTGGACGGCGCCGACGAGTCGCTGCTCGTGGCGATGGTCGCCAGCCTCGAGCGGACCCGTGGGGCCTACCAACCGGCACTCGACGCTGGCACCGAGGCGGCCGCGATCGCCAGTGCCCAAGACCACGCGTGGGGCATCGCGTGGTCGAACCTCAGCCTCGGCGCCACGCTCCTCGACCTCCACGACCCGCCGGCGGCCGTCGGTCACCTCACCATCGCACTGGCCGCCGCGGAGCGGGCCGCCAGTCGGAGCCTGGAGATGCGGTGCTCCGCGCTGCTGGCCTGGGCGAGCTGCCTCGAGGGCGACACCTCCCAGGCGGATCTCCACCTTCGCCGTGCCGAGGCACTGCTCTCCACCGTCCGCGCCCCTGAAGGGGCCGCGTTCCTGTACGGCTCTGACGGCTATCTGGCGGTCGCGCGGGTGCACCTGGCACGACAGGAGACCGATGAAGCGAGCGCGGTCCTCCTACCGCTGCTGGCCGCGGCAGAGCACGCCCGCTGGGGGGAACCTTGGGCAGGTGCGCTCCTACTGCTCGGCCGCGTCGAGATGGCCCGAGGTGACGACGCGGGGGCGATGACGAGCATCGACCAGGCGTTGGAGGTCGCAACAAGCAACCATCTGACGAACGTGGCCGCCGAAGCGACCATCGCGCTGGCCCACCTGCACGCCCGCGCTGGCGACCACGACGGGGCGCAGCGCCTCTCAGCGGAGGCTCGGTCCCTCATCGCCTCCCTGAGCGCCGGCCTTGCCTCGACCGAGGCGACCGACCGGTTCGTCCAAGGATCAGTCGCCGGGCTCCCCGAGCTCGGTCGCTGAGCACCAGGTCGGCTCCCAGGCCATCCTCCGCGCCCTCAGCCACGACCCAACCGCGACTACCAACCCACCGGACGACCCGTCGGACCCGCCCGAGAAATGAAACGGACCGGGCCCTGATGGGGTCCGGTCCGTTTCCGATCTCTCGCGAGATCACAATGGTGGCGGAGGCCCGACGTGCGCGATAGCTGCAGACCTGTTGCTGCGTCGATGACGCGGGTTATACTATCCGGTATGACCCACCGCGTTGGCGCCAAAGGGCAGGTCGTCATCCCCAAGGAGCTCCGAGACGAGCTCGGCATCGAACCAGGCGACGAGGTCAACTTCTGGCTTCACGATGACCACGTCGCCGTTCGCCCCGCCGACCACCGTCGACCGCTCCGCGGGCGGTTCCGCGGCTCCGCGCTGGCCACGGAGCTGGAGCGCGACCGTGTCGTCGACCGAGTCCGAGAAGCGACTAGGTGACCGTCGTCCTCGACTCGTGGGCGGTCCTCCGCTACCTCGAGGACGCCAGCCCTGCCTCCGAGACGGTCAGCGACCTGCTCGGCCGGGAGAGGCCGCTGATGTCGTGGATCAACCTCGGTGAGGTCCACTACGTCTTGCGACGAATCCACGGCGAGGATGCCGCCACCGAGACGGTTCGGGATCTCCGCGACGTGATCGACCCTCGACTTCCCGACGAACGGCTCGTCGTCGACGCCGCCCGGATCAAGGCCGACCACCCGATGGCCTACGCCGACGCGTTCGCGGCGGCGCTCACCATCGCCGGCGAGGCCACCCTCTGGACCGGCGATCCCGAGCTCCTCGTCGACGGGGCAAGGTGGCGTTGGCGAGACCTCCGGTCCTAACGGCCGAGCACGGTCGACCCCCAACCTGACGGATATCTCCGCGAGAAGGACGACGCGATCGACCACCCGAACTGGCCAAGAACGGCGGTGGCGAGCCAGCTTTCGGCGAAGTGTCTCTATTTGAGCAACTCGAGCGCCGAAGCGAAGGCGTCAACGCAGTCACGTGCCGAGGCCACGATGGCCGCTGTGCTCGCCGCCGAGACCGACCAGCCCGCCGAACCCACCGAGATCCGGACCGCCCGCCGGGCGTTGCGGCAGCTCCCCGTGGAGCTCGACCGGGTCCTCGCCGCCATCCGCGCCGGGATGGACCCCGACCTCGCCACGGCCACGACCACGACCACGACCAAGCAGATCCAACGCGAGCTCGCCGCCGTTCAAGCGACCATCGCCACCTGGGAGCACGAGCACCAGCACGCCCAGCCCCTCCGCCGGTGACATCCACCAGGCGCTCGAGCACGCCGGCGAGCTTGCGGGGCTGCTGGCCGAGGCCGAGCGCGAAACGAGGGCCCGGCTCTACCCCCCCCAATGTCGCGGTGTCGACCGGGCGAACCAGGAGTCGCTCGAGCTCGCCAACAGCCGCGACCGATCCACCGCACCCAGCGATCGCGGTCGCCATCCGCTTGGCGCCGTCGCGCAGAGCAGGATCGGCCAGCACCGAGGCAACCGTTTCGGCGATGAGGCTTGCATCGGCGTCGGTGGGCAGTGTGCGGCCGGCGCCGAGCTCGGTGACCCGTCCTGCGTTGAAGAACTGGTCGCGGCCCATCGGCATGCACACGAGAGGGACGCCGTGGGCGAGCGCGGCCATCACGGTGCCGAGGCCGCCGTGGGTCACCACGACGGAGGCCTTCGTTAGGACGGCGCCATGGGGTACGTAGCCGACCACCTCGGTGTTGGCGGCGGCTCGAAGGCCGGTCGGGTCGACGGCTGGTCCGCTGGTGACGAGGACGCTCGCGGGAACCCGTCCCAGCGCGTCCACAACACCCTGGAGAAGAGGCGCCTGGCCCATGTCGCTGGTGCTGAAGCTCACCACGACGAGTGGCTCGGGCCCGTCGTCGGTGCAAGGCACGGTCTCGGCGGGTGCCAGCGTGGGCCCATCGAGGATGGGCCCTACGAAGCGAACGTTCGGCGCCGGTTCACCGGGCGCCTCGAACTCGCGGGGCGATGCGACAAGTGCGAGCTCGCAGCGGTCGTGCAGCTGCGGGATGCCCTCGACCGGGTCGAGCCCGAGGTCGCTGCGGATGGCGGTGATCATGGGGAAGGCCATCGAGATCATGTCGAGGAGCGGGCCGCCGCGAAACAGGCAGTAAGGGCTGTGGAACAGCGCGGCGGTCGGGGCCGGCAACGCTTCGGCCGCGCACAGCGCAGCCGGCAACAGCGCGTCCACGACCAGCACATCGGCCGGTGAGCGCTCGAACTCGGTCGCGACATCGCGGGCCACGTCGGCGCTGAAGAAGACGTTCTGGATCAGGAACGGCATCTCCTCCGCGAGATCACCTGGGTTGGTCGCGTCGTACTCCGCGGCCGAAGCGAACTTCCGGAACGTCCACCCGCCCTGGCCGCAGCGCTCGTCGATCGACGGGTGCCCCAGAAGCCGCACCTCGTGGCCGGCCTCGACGAGTCGCTGCGCAATGCCCAGCGTCGACATCAGGTTGCCGGCTCCGTCCCACGTCACGATCAAGAATCGACTCATCACGCCTCCCTGGGCTTGTTTACAAGGTGTCAACTTAGGGTAGTGTTTACAGTATGTCAAGTTCACGATCGGGCGCAACGAGAACGGCAATTCTCGACGCCGCCCTGCAGCTGCTGGAGAGTGGCGGCTACCACGCCGTCGGTCTTGAGGCCGTGGCTCGCTCTGCGGGGGTGTCCCGGCAGGCGATCTATCTGCATTTCGGGTCGAAGGTGAACCTGTTGAAGGCGTTGACGGACGCTTTGAACGAGAAGTACGTCTTCCCGGCCTTCGAGCGTTGCGGCGTGTGGGCGTCGGCCTCGGGTATCGAAGCCCTCGACGCATGGGTCGAGGTGGTTGCGCTGACGACGCCACGGATTCTCGCCGTGGTCAACGCCCTGGACGTGGCCCGGCGGAGTGACCCAGACGCCGAAGCGATCTGGCAGGGCCCCTCGAGTGGTCGCTACGCCGACTGCCTGCGAATCACTCGCTGGCTTGCCGATGACGGAGCACTCGCCCACGGTTGGCAGTCCGCCGACGCGGCGCGGTTCCTGTGGGCGGCGACCTCGATCCGCGTCTTCGAGGACCTGACCCTCCATGGGTGGTCGGCGAGGCGATATACGCAGCACGTCCAACGGAGCCTTCGCTCGGTCCTGACGACGAGCCCCGACGGCTAGCAGCATGCGGAAGAACGGCCTGCTGCGTAGAGGCAGCGAATCGGCGGGCCGCTCAGCGCCCCTTCTGTGCGCCTCAATCCCTCAAGGTGAGTCCCACCAGACGGGGTTACGAGGCGTTCAACGGTGCGGCTGAAGAATTTCAGCACCGAGCTGACGGTGTCGGCTTGCGATCCATGCAGGCACGCGCGCCGCTGTCGGCGGAAGCCTTGACGTCGTCGGAGGGACCTGCGGGACAACCGTGAGGGCAGAACGTGGCGCAGCGC
>JBKJSO010000366.1:0-6773 GCA_046595835.1 Acidimicrobiales bacterium
CGTAGCGGAGCTGCATGGGGATGGCCCAGCAGCTGTTGTCGGTCCCGTCGGGGAGGTACCTCGAGCGCTCCTGGCTCAGGCGCAGGACGCGGCCATCACCAATGGCGGCCACGGACACGATCGGATGACCCCCCTGGAAGATCCACGAGTCCATGATCCGGCGGACCGGCTCCCCGGTGGCCTCTTCGATGGCGTCCCAGAGGTCGGTGGTCTCGGTGTTGCCATAGCGATGCGAGGCCATGTACTTGCGGATGCCGGCCCGGAAGCCGTCCTCGCCGAGGTACTGCTCGAGCATCCGCACCACGGCGGCGCCCTTCTCGTAGGTGAGGACGTCGAACATCCCCTCGGCGTCAGCCGGTGACACCACGGGGTACTCGATGGGTCGGGTGGCGGCGAGGGAATCGGTGTCGAACGCCGTGGTGCGGGCGAGGCTGAACCCCACCCAGCGCTCCCACTCGGGTCGGAAGGCATCGGTGACCTTCAGCTCCATGAAGGTGGCGAAGGCCTCGTTCAACCAGATGCCGTTCCACCACTTCATCGTGACGAGGTCGCCGAACCACATGTGGGCCAGCTCGTGGGCGATGACGTCGACGATGTTCTGGAGCTCGCTCTGGGTGGCCTGTTCGGGGTCGGCCAGCAGCAGCGTCTCGCGGAACGTCACGCAGCCGAGGTTCTCCATCGCGCCGAACGCGAAGTCGGGGATGGCGACGAGATCCATGGAGTCGCCCGGGTAGGGGAGGTCGAAGTAGTCGGCGAGATACCGCAGCGAGTACTCGGCCACCTCCAGCCCGAAGGGCGTGAGGTGCCGCTTGCCGGGGGGGCACAGCAGCCGTACGGGGGTGCCATCCACGTCGACGGGCTCTGTGGCCTCGAGCGGGCCGACGATGTAGGCGACGAGGTAGGTCGACAGGGGCATCGTGTCAGCGAAGCGAACCCGGCGTCGCCCGCCGCTCATGGGTTCGTCCGACACGATGGCGCCGTTCGACACGGCCTGGAGGGTGTCGTCGACGATGAGGGTGATGCCGAACACGGCCTTGCAGTCCGGTTCGTCCCAGCACGGGAAGGCTCGCCGAGCGTCGGTGGCCTCGAACTGCGTGGTGGCGATCACCCGCTCGTCGCCGACGTCGTCGGTGAAGCTCGACCGGTAGAACCCACGCAGCTTGTCGTTCAGGATCCCGCGGAAGCGCAGGGACACGACCGCTGCACCCGGCACGAGCTCCTCCGCCACGGCGAGCGTGGCCCGCTCGGCCGCCTCGTCGAGGGTGACGGTGGCCTCGAGGCGTCGGCCGTCGACGGTGACCCACGCCTCGTCGATCTCGAGCTCCACCGCGTTGAGCACCACTGTCGGCGAGGGTTCGACGACGTCGACATCGATCTCGACCGACCCGGCGAAGGTCGCATCGGGGAGGTCCGGCGTCAGGGTGAGGTCGTAGCGGCGGGGAAGGATGGCGCGCGGAAGACGATGAGGGTTCTGTTCGACCACTGGCAGCAGGGTACTGGGGTCGGTTCCCCTGATGTGCCACTGGGCACCTTGGTGGCGGTTCGGACGGGGCAGATAGCCTCGATGGCCGTGACCACCCCCACCGCCCTGCCTGCTGCGCTCGACGTCGTCGGCATCGGCAACGCCCTCGTCGACGTGCTGACCCACGAGGACGAGGACTTCATCGAAGCCCACGGGCTGGTGAAGGGGGCGATGACCCTGATCGACACGGATCGGGCCGAGACGCTCTACGCGGCGATGGGGGCGGGAATCGAGGTGTCGGGGGGATCTGCCGCCAACACCGTGTCGGGCATCGCCAGCTTCGGGGGCAAGGCCGCCTACATCGGCCGCGTGTTCGACGACCAGCTCGGGGCCGTCTTCGCCCATGACATGCGCTCGACTGGGGTGGTGTTCCGAGCCAAGCCGGCTGCGGACGGTCCGCCCACGGGCCGTTGCCTCATCGTGGTCACGCCCGACGCGCAGCGCACGATGAACACGTGCCTCGGCTCGTCAGAGTTCTTCGGGCCGGAGCACCTCGACAGCGAGCTGATCGCCTCCGCCCAGGTGACGTTCCTCGAGGGCTACCTCTTCGACCGGCCCGAGGCCAAGGAGGCCTACTGGGAGGCCAGCCGGGTTGCGCACGGGGCGGGTCGCCGCGTGAGCCTCACGTTGTCCGACACGTTCTGCGTCGAGCGCCACCGCACCGAGTGGCGTGACCTCGTGGCGGACCAGGTCGACATCCTCTTCGCCAACGAGGCCGAGGCGCTGGCCCTCTACGAGGTCGACAGCGTTGACGAAGCGCTGGCCGCCGTACGGTCCGACGTGGAGGTCGCGATCATCACGCGCGGGCCCCGCGGGTCGGTCGTCGCACGGGGCGACGAGGTGGCGGTGATCGACGCGCACCCCGTCGAGGTGGTCGACACGACCGGGGCCGGCGATCTCTACGCGGCCGGCTTCCTCTACGGCTTCACCCGAGACCGGTCGATGGACGCCTGCGGGCGGTTGGGCTCGGTCGCCGCGTCTGCGGTGCTCGGCCACACGGGCGCCCGTCCGGGCGCTTCCCTGGCCCAGCTCGTCGCGCCGCTGGGCATCTGATGTCGGCCACGGGCGATCCGTGGTCCGCCGTGGCGGGCGCCGCGGCGGCGATCGCTGACCTCACCGGTGTCGAGCGCCACGACGTGCTGGTGGTGCTCGGCTCCGGTTGGACACCCGCCGCGGATCAGCTCGGCGACACGATCACCGAGGTGCCGGTCAGCGAGCTCCCGGGGTTCCCGGCCGTGGGGGTGCTCGGCCACGCCGGTGTGCTGCGATCCGTGCAGGGTGCAGGTGGGGCCCGCATCCTGGTGCTGCTCGGTCGTGTCCACGCCTACGAGGACCATCCGCTGTCGACCGTGGTCCACGGGGTGCGATCGGCGGTGCGGGCGGGCTGCCACACGGTGGTGCTCACCAATGCGGCCGGCGGCATCCGCTCGGGCCTGCGTCCCGGTCAGCCGGTGCTCATCGCAGACCACCTGAACCTCACCGGGCGCTCACCGCTCACCGGACCCGCGGCCCCGGCCGAGCTGGACCTGCCCCGCTTCGTCGACCTCACCGACGCCTACTCGCCGCGGCTGCGCAGGCTGGCCCAGGAGGTCGACCCGTCGCTGGAGGAGGGCATCTACGCCGGTCTCCCCGGTCCGCACTACGAGACACCCGCGGAGATTCGCATGCTGCGAACCCTCGGTGCCGATCTCGTCGGCATGTCGACCGTGCACGAGGTCATCGCCGCGCGCCAGGTCGGTGCCGAGGTGCTTGGGCTGTCGCTTGTCACCAACCTCGCCGCGGGGTTGGGCGCAGGGGACCTCGATCACTACGAGGTGCTCGAGGCGGGCCAGGCCGCGGCCGAGGCGATGGGCGACCTCCTGGCCAAAGTCGTGGCCAAGCTGTGACGACGGCACTGGCCGACGACGCGCTCCTCGCGGCGGCGGCGGCGTGGCGCGATGAGGACCCCGATCCGGGCACGCGCGCCGAGCTCGACTCACTCCTCCAGGCATCCGACCTCGGCGCGCTGCGGGAGCGCTTCGAGGAACGGCTCCAGTTCGGGACCGCGGGCCTGCGGGGCGCGCTCGGCGCGGGACCGAACCGCATGAACCGCGCCCTCGTGCGGCGGGCGACCGCCGGCGTCGCCGCGTGGCTGCGGGCCAACGGCCAGTTGGGACCGGTGGTGGTGGGCCGCGATGCCCGTCACGGCAGCGCCGACTTCGCCGACGACACGGCCGCCGTGCTGGCCGGGGCTGGGTTCCCCGTCATGGTGCTGCCTCGTCCGATGCCCACCCCAGTCACCGCGTTCGCCGTGCGACACCTCGGCGCCGTCGCCGGCATCATGATCACGGCGAGTCACAACCCCCCCGCTGACAACGGGTACAAGCTCTACCTCGGCGAGGGCGCGCAGATCGTGCCGCCCGTCGACGGGGAGATCTCGCGCTGCATCGACGCAATCGGCGCGCTGGCCACCGTGTCGCTCACGCACGACGGCGTGGCGGTGCTGGGCGACGACGTGCTCGACGCCTACCTCGATGGTGCGGTCGCGCTCATCGACGTGCGCCGCGGCACGGCGCTCTCGACCGTGTACACCGCCATGCACGGCGTGGGTGCCGAGACGATTCGCGCCGCGTTCGCGCGGGCGGGGTTCCCGCCGAGCCACGAGGTAGTCGAACAGGTCGAGCCTGACCCCGACTTCCCCACGGTCGCCTTCCCCAACCCGGAGGAGCCGGGGGCGCTTGACCTGTCGTTGGCGCTCGCCCGCAAGGTGGGGGCCGATCTCGTCATCGCCAACGATCCCGACGCCGACCGCTTGGCGGTGGCGGTCCCCGCCCCCCGCGCGGACATCGGGTGGCGCCCCCTCACGGGCGACGAGCTGGGCTCGGTGCTCGCCGATCACCTCCTGCGCACGCGTCCGCACGATGCCGACGACGTGCTCGTCACCTCCGTGGTGTCGTCCCGGCTGCTCTCGAAGCTGGCGGCGTCGGCGGGTGTGGCGTACGCGGAGGCACTCACCGGGTTCAAGTGGGTGGTGCGTGCCCCGGGGCCCGATCAGCGCTTCCTCTTCGGCTACGAGGAGGCGCTGGGCTACTGCGTCGGTGACCTCGTGCACGACAAGGACGGCATCACGGCGGCGCTGCTCGCGGCCGAGCTCGGCGCGACGCTGCTGGCTGAGGGGTCCAGCGTGCTCGACCGCCTGGCCGACATCTTTCGGGTCCACGGCGCCCACGTCACCCGCCAGCGGTCGGTGCGCCTGGAGGGCATCGACTGGCTCGACCGGGTCACCGCGGCCATGGCGTCCGCTCGCACCACGCCGCCGGCGCAGGTCGGCGGCCGAGTCGTGCGGGAGGTTGAGGACCTGCTCGTGGCCGGCCGGCTCCCCGCGTCCGACGTGCTCATCTACTCGCTCGACGGGGCGCGCCTCGTGATCCGTCCGAGCGGCACTGAACCCAAGGTGAAGTGCTACGCGGAGGCCGTCGTCGAGGTGCCCGCCGGAGGCGACGTGTGGACGGCCCGGGACCAAGCGTCAGCGGTCGTCGACGACGTCCTCGCGGGCGCGGCCGCCCTCCTCGCCGAGCACGGCATCTGACGCCTCCAGGCCCGGCTCGTTGCGGGCCACCCCGATGAGGCCCGTGTGGTCTCGGGAAGGTGCCGCAGCGCCACCGAGCATGACGGCATGATGGAAGCGATGGACCGCGCCACCCTCGCCGCCATGATCGACCACACACTGCTCAAGCCGGAGGCCACCGCGGAGGATGTCATCGCGCTCTGCGAGGAGGCGACGGATCTGGGCGTGGCGGCGGTGTGCATGTCGCCCTCGCAGCTCCCCATCACCGAGGGCCTTGGGGTGGGGATCGACATCTGCACCGTGATCGGCTTTCCGAGCGGCGCCCACCAACCCGCCGTGAAGGCCCACGAAGCGGAGGTGGCCATCGATGCCGGCGCCACCGAGGTCGACATGGTCATCAACCTCGGCCTGGCGGTGGCTGGTCAGTGGGATCCGCTGCACGATGACATCGCGGCGGTCCGCGCATCCACGCCCAGCTCCGTGCTGCTGAAGGTGATCATCGAGTCAGCCGCGCTCAGCGACGTGCAGATCATCGCCGCGTGCGAGGCCGCCGAGCGGGCGGGGGCCGACTACGTCAAGACCTCCACGGGGTTCCACCCGAGTGGTGGTGCGTCCGTGGCCGCAGTGAGGCTCATGGCAGCCACCGTCGGCGACCGCCTCGGGGTGAAGGCCAGCGGCGGCATCCGAGATGCCGCCACCGCCCTACAGATGGTGGAGGCGGGCGCCACCCGGCTCGGCTGCTCCGCCAGCCGAGCCATCCTCGACGGCCTCTGACAACGCTCCTTCTGTGCGCACAGAACCTGCGGGGGCTAGAGGTGACTGGCGCGGAGCGCGGCGTATCCCGGTTTGATGAGCTCGTTGATGATGCGCAGCCGCTGGTCGAACGGCCAGAACGAGCTCTTCATGGCGTTGAGGGTGAACCACTCGATCTCATCCCAGCCGTAGCCGAAGGCGTCGACGAGCGCGGCCATCTCCGAGGTGAGCGACACCGCGCTCATCAGGCGGTTGTCGGTGTTGACGGTGACCCGCAAGCGCAGACGGGCGAGCAGGCCGATCGGGTGCTCGGCGATCGAGGCGGACACGCCGGTGTTGACGTTGGACGTGGGGCACATCTCGAGCGGCACGCGTCGGTCGCGGATGAAGCTGGCCAGCCGCCCGAGCGTGGCGCGCCCGTCAGCGTCGACCTCGATGTCGTCCATGATGCGCACGCCGTGGCCGAGCCGCTCGGCGCCGCAGAGCTGCAGCGCCTCCCAGATGGACGGGAGCCCGAAGGCCTCGCCGGCGTGGATGGTTATGTGGAAGTTCTCGGCCGCCACGTACTGGAAGGCATCGAGGTGGCGGGTGGGTGGGTTGCCCGCCTCGCTGCCGGCGATGTCGAAGCCGACCACGCCGCCGTCGCGATGGCGCACGGCCAGCTCGGCGATCTCCCGGGAGTGGGCGGCATGACGCATCGCCGTCACGAGCGTGCCCACGGTGAGCGAGGTGCCCGCGCTGCCGAGACGGAACCCCTCGAGCACAGCCTCCACCACGTCATCGAGGGTGAGCCCGGCCTCGAGGTGGAGCTCGGGGGCGAAGCGCACCTCGGCATAGACCACCCCGTCAGCGGCGAGGTCCTGGGCGCATTCGGCGGCAACGCGGATGAGAGCGTCTTTCGTCTGCATGACGGCGACGGTGTGGGTGAACGTCTCGAGGTAGAGCACGAGG
>JBKJSO010000414.1:0-4646 GCA_046595835.1 Acidimicrobiales bacterium
CTGGCCCGCCACGCGCTGCGCCTCGACCTCGACTGGCACAGCCGGCACAGCGCCGGCCTGCTCATCGAACGGCTCGACGGCGACGTGGAGGCCATCGTCACGTTCTCCTCCACCGCCGTCGTGCAGCTGCTCGGCAACGCCATCCTGATCGTGGGCGTGGTGGTGGTGTCGCTGGTGATCGACTGGCGAGCCGGGTTGCTGATCGTGGGGTCCACGGTGGTGGCCGGGTACGTGATGGTGCGCTTCCGGGCCATCGCGGTGCCCGCTCATGACGCCGAGCGCGAGATCCAGTCGCAGCTCTACGGCGATCTCGAGGAGCGGCTCGGCGGACTTGAGGACCTGCGGGCCAACGGGGCCGGCCCCTACGCCGTGCACAAGCTGCAGCACCACTCGTCGCGCTGGTGGCAGGCGGCCCGCCGAGCCGCGCTCCTCGGCGACGGGTCGTACATGTTCGCGGCCGCGGCGTTCAGCCTTGGGTCGGTGCTCACGCTGGCGCTGGGCGTGTGGCTCCACCGGTCGGGGTCGCTCACCATCGGCGCCCTCCTCGCACTGTTCCGCTTCTCCCAGATGATCCGCCAGCCGATCGAGCGCATCGCCGAGCAGATGCGCGAGTTCCAGAAGGCCGCCGCGGGGGCCCGGCGGGCGGCCCGGCTGCTGGCCGTGGTGCCGTCGATCCCGGAGGGGCTCGGCGACCACCCCTTGCCGGACGGTGCGCTCGACGTTCGGCTCGAGCGGGTCTCGTTCGCGTACGCGGGCGACACGGACGTTCTGGTCGATCTCGACCTCCACCTCGCCCCTGGCACGAGGCTGGGCCTGGTGGGGCGCACCGGCAGCGGCAAGTCCACGCTCGGCCGCCTCGTGGCGCGCCTCTGGGATGTCACCGCCGGCACTGTTCGTCTCGGGGGCGTCGACATCCGTGACGTGGCGACCGCCGACCTCCGCCACCGGGTGGCCGTGGTGAGCCAGGACGTGGAACTGCTCAGAGCCAGCCTGCGAGACAACCTGACCTTCCTCGGCACGGTGGCGGCCAGCGACTCGCAGCTTCTCGATGCCCTGCGAGATGTCGGGCTGGATCGGTGGGCGGCCGGTCTGGCCCACGGTCTCGACACCGTGCTCGACGACCGCGCCGGGCTGTCGGCCGGCCAGGCCCAGCTGCTCGCGTTTGCCCGGGTGCTCCTGGCCGACCCTGGCCTGGTCGTGCTCGACGAGGCCACCAGCCGACTCGACCCCGCCACCGAGACCCAGCTGTCGATCGCGGCTGACCGCGCCCTCGCGGGACGGACCGTCGTGATCATCGCCCACCGGCTGGCCACCCTCGACGCGGTCGACGAGGTGCTCGTGCTCGAGCGGGGCCGGGTGCTCGAGCACGGTCGGCGGACCGACCTCGTGGCCGATCCCACCTCCCACTTCGCGCGCCTCCTGGCCGTGTCGGCCAACTCCCGCGGAGTGCTGGCATGAGCCGGCGGACCAGCGAGCGCACCCGGGCGCCGAGCGCGGCGCCCACGGCCCGGCGCCTGCTTCGGCGCGAGCCGGTGGCCTATGCCATCGCCTGGACGTGCTGGGTGACGTTCTTCACCCTGCCGATCCCCGCCGGCCTGTTGCTGAAGGCCGTCCTCGATCGCGTCGCAGGGTCGTCGACATCGCCCATCACGGGACTGCTCGTGGCCCTCACCGTCATCGAGCTCGGGCGGTGGCTGATCTGGGGTTTCGCAGTCGTGCAGTGGCACGGCTGCTGGGTGTTCTGGAACACGCTGCCCCGGGTGAACATGCTGCGCTCGCTCGTCAGCGCGCCCGGACCGACCGTGGGACGGCTGCCCAGCTCACCCGGCGAGGCCGTGAGCCGCTTCCGCGACGACGCACTCCACCTGTCGATGGTGCTCGATGTGTGGCTCGACATGTCGGGTGCCCTGGTGTCGGCCATCGCAGCAGTGGTGGTGATGGCCGCGGTCGATGCGCGGGTCACCTTCGTCGTCGTCGTGCCGGTGCTCCTCGCCCTGCTCCTGTGTCGCCAGCTCGGGAACAAGCTGCGGGCGTGGCGGCGGCGTGAGCGTGAGGCCACGGCCGCGGTCACTGGGTTCGTCGGCGACATCTTCGGAGCCATCGGGGCGGTGAAGGTGGCCGGGGCGGAGGAGGCCGTGGCGCGACGGTTCGACGAGCTGGGCCAGGTGCGGGCCGAGGCCGCACGCGTCGACCAGGTGGCCACGCAGGTGCTGCGCGCCTCGTCGGGGGCCATCGGCAACCTCGGCACAGGACTCGCCGTCCTGCTGGTCGTGCCCGCTCTGGCGAAGGGGAACGCCACCGTCGGCGACGTGGGGCTCTTCGCCAGCGCCGTCGCGGTGCTCGCCACGCTGCCCCGATGGGCCGCCAGCCTCGGCGCCAACCATCGCCAGGCGGAGGTGTCGGTGGAGCGCATGGCCCGGCTCCTGCCCGACCGCGCCCCGGCCGGCGTGGTCGCCGCCGCGCCGACTTGGCTGCGCAGCGGACCCGGCCCCTTCGCGCCGGTGCCCGTCGGCGAGCCGTCGACGCGGGCCGAGGGCGAGCGCCTCCGAGTGCTGGAGGTGGCCGGGCTCACCGTGGCCCATCACGGTGGAGGCGGCGTCGTCGATGTGGACCTCGTGCTCGAACGGGGTTCGCTCACCGTCGTCACCGGCCCAGTGGGAGCGGGCAAGTCCACGCTGCTGCGGGCCGTCCTCGGGCTCGTGCCCATCACGCACGGGGAGATCCGCTGGAACGGCGAGGTGATCGACGATCCGTCACGGGTGCTCGTGCCCCCGCGGGCGGCCTACGTCGCACAGGTGCCTCGGCTGTTCAGCGAGGCGCTGGCCGACGCCATCCTGCTCGGCGTCACGGGCCACGGCCTGGACGAAGCGGTGCGCCTCGCGTGCCTCGACGACGACATCGCCTGGATGCCCGAGGGTCTCCAGACCGTCGTGGGCGCCAAGGGCGTGCGCCTCTCCGGCGGTCAGATCCAGCGCACGGCCGCCGCCCGCGCCTTCGTGCGCCGACCGGAGCTGCTCGTGATCGACGACCTGTCGAGCGCACTCGACGTGGAGACCGAGGCACGGCTGTGGCGCCAGCTCCTCGACTCGTCCGCCGCCACCACCCTGCTCGTCGTGAGCCATCGCCCGGCGGTGCTCGAGCGCGCCGATCAGGTGGTGGTGCTGGCCGACGGCCGCCGCGTGCGCTGATCAGCGAGGCGGGTCGATCTCGCGGCGCTGGCCCCCTACGGTCTTCCGGGTGACCGTGCGCTGGATCGACGACCACTGCCACCTCGAGCGCGACACCACCCGTGCCGCCGAGCAGGTGACCGCCGCAGCGGCGGCCGGTGTGGATCGGCTGATCACGGTGGGCTGCGACGTCGCGCAGTCAGCCGACTACATCGCCGTCGCCGAGCAGCATCCGGGGGTGGTGTGGGCGACGGCCGGCGTCCACCCCCACGACGCCAAAGACGGCATCGAGGGCCTCGAGGCCCTGCTGACCCACCCGGCGGTGGTGGCTGTGGGGGAGTGCGGGCTCGACTTCCACTACGACCACTCGCCTCGGAACGTGCAGGGCGACGTGTTCGCCTCGCAGATCCAGATGGCCCTCACTCACGATCTCGCGCTCGTGATCCACACCCGCGAGGCGTGGGCGGAGACGTTCGACATCCTCACCACCGAAGGCGTGCCCGAGCGCACCGTCTTCCACTGCTTCAGCGGCGGTGCCGAGGAGGCTCGCCGCTGCCTCGACCTCGGCGCCGTGCTGTCGTTCAGCGGCATCGTCACGTTCCCCTCCGCCACCGACCTGCACGAGGCCGCCGCCCTCTGCCCCCTCGATCGCCTCCTCGTGGAGACCGACAGCCCGTACCTCGCGCCGGTCCCGCACCGAGGCAAGCGCAACCAGCCCGCGTGGGTGCCGGTGGTAGGCGCCGCGCTGGCCGAGCTGCAGGGTGTCGCGGTGGAGGCGCTGGCCGAGGCAACCTGGGCCACCGCGGAGCGGGTGTACCGACTCGCGGGGGTGGCTTGAGGGACGTCGCCGTCGGGCGGGGTCTCTTGTGAAATCACACACGCGTAGTTTGCATTCGTGTTACGACTCCCCGTAACGTCCCCCGGATGCCAACTACGCCTCGGACCGACGGGCCTCGCCACATGGCGGGTCACCCCCACCGATCCGCCGTCCTCGCCGAGGGCGAGGTGGCGCCGGCGGTCACCCCGTCGGTCGACCTCGAGAGCACCGAGGTCCCCCCCGCCGCCCGGGTGCACCGCAGCCGGTTGGCGCTCGCGCTGGCGGTCACCCTGGCTGCCCTGCCGATCCTGGTGCTCGACAACTTCCCCGCTACGGCCGATACGCCCGCGCCGGTCGAGGCGTCGGCGGCCCTCACCACCGAGGCCGCCCCCTCCACCACCGAGGCGCCCACCACCACCGCCGCACCGACGACGACGCTCGCGTCGACCATTACCGAGGCGCCCACCACGAGCACCACCGTGGCGCCCTCCACGACCACCACCAAGGCCCCGGTTCGCACCACCGTGGCGGTGGCCAAGCCCACCCCCACGACCGCCCCGCCGACCACGCAGGCGCCAGCGCCGTCGGGCGTCAACGGCGACCCGAACGATCCCGCCACCTGGGACCGCATGGCGCGCTGCGAGGCCGGCGGGAACTGGGCC
>JBKJSO010000016.1:0-3613 GCA_046595835.1 Acidimicrobiales bacterium
CCTCGGCAAGATCCTCGATCCCGTGGCCGATCGTCTGCTCTTCTTCGTCGGGGTCGGCGGCATCGTCGTGGACGGTTCGGTGCCCACCTGGTTCGCGGCTGCGGTGCTGATCCGCGAGGCGATGGTGGCCGGCGCCACCATCACGTTGGCCGCGATGGGCGTGCGTCGTATCGACGTCACCTGGTTTGGGAAGGCCTACACCTTCTTCCTCATGATCTCCTTCCCTCTCTTCCTCGCATCCCACAGCACGCTGGGCTGGCATCGAGGCGGTGGCACGGCGGCATGGATCCTCGGGGTCCCGGGCCTTGTGCTGGCGTGGTACTCGGCAGCCCTCTACGTGCCGATCGCCCGTCGAGCGCTGGTCGAGCGCGCCGAGGCCACGGAGGCCGACGCATGAAGGCCGTGATCATGGCGGGGGGTGAGGGCACCCGCCTGCGTCCGCTCACCTCGAACGCGCCGAAGCCCATGCTGCCGCTCGTCAACGAGCCGATGATGGAGCACATCGTGCGACTGCTCCGCCAGCACGGGTTCGACGAGATCGTCGTCACGGTGGCCTTCATGGCCAACCACATCCGCACCTACTTCGGCGACGGGTCGGACTTTGGGGTGCGCATGGTCTACGCCACCGAGGAGACGCCGCTCGGCACGGCTGGCTCGGTCCGCAACGCGATGGACGAGCTCGACGAGCGGTTCCTCGTGATCTCCGGTGACGTGCTCACCGACCTCGATCTCTCCGCCATCGTCAAGGCCCACGATGACAACCAGGCGCTGGCCACCATCGGCCTCGTGCGGGTGGAGAACCCCCTCGAGTTCGGCATCGTCATCACCCGCGACGACGGGTCGATCGAGCGGTTCCTCGAGAAGCCGTCGTGGGGTCAGGTGTTCAGCGACACGATCAATGCCGGCATCTTCGTGCTCGAGCCCGAGATCTTCGAGCACATCGCACCTGATCGGTCGGTCGACTTCTCCGCGGAGGTGTTCCCGGCGCTCCTCGAGCAGGAGCTGCCCATCTTCGGCGCGATCGGCGAGGGCTACTGGGAGGACGTCGGCACGCTCGAGGCCTACCTGCGGGCGCACAAGGACATCCTCGACGGTCGTGTCCACGTCGACGTGCCGGGCTTCGAGATCGGCGACGGCGTGCACATCGGCGAGGGAGCCGAGATCCACCCCGACGCCCGGGTCGTGGGGCCCGCTGTGATCGGCGAGAACTGTCGCATCGAGGCCGGCGTGCGGCTCGGCCCGTACACCATCCTCGGCACGAACGTGCGCGTCCGGGCCAACACCGATGTTGAGCGCGTCGTCGTGCACGACAACTCCTATCTCGGCGAGGCGGTGCGCCTGCGCGGGGCCATCGTGGGTCGCTCCTGCGATCTGCGGGGCGGGGTCCGCGGCGAAGAGGGCGTGGTGCTCGGCGACGAGTGCTTCGTCGGGGAGCACGCCGTGCTCACGTCGGGGGTGAAGGTGTACCCCTTCAAGACCGTCGAGGCGGGGGCGGTCATCAACTCCTCGATCGTTTGGGAGTCCCGCGGCTCGCGCTCGCTCTTCGGACGCGTCGGGGTGGCCGGTCTGGCCAACGTCGACGTCACACCCGAGCTCGCCACGAGGGTGGCGATGGCCTACGCCACAACCCTCAAGAAGAACTCGACCGTCATCACCTCTCGTGACTCGAGCCGGTCGGCCCGCATGCTGAAGCGGGCGATGATGGCAGGCCTCAACGCGTCCGGGGTCAACGTGCTCGACCTTGAGGTGGCGTCGGTGCCGGTCACACGATTCCTCACGAGACGGCCAGAGTCGGCCGGCGGCATCACGATCCGCCTCGTCGAGGGCGATCCCCAGTCGTGCGTGATCCGGTTCTTCGACACGCATGGCACCGATCTCACCGAGGACGCCCAGCGCAAGATCGAGCGCCTCTTCGTCCGTGAGGACTTCCGCCGCGTCTTCCCCGCCGAGATCGGCGACATCGGGTTCCCACCCCGCGCCCTCGAGCACTACACCGCCGCCCTCGAGAGCACCGTCGACGTCGAGGCCATCCGCGAGGCCCGTTTCAAGGTCGTGGTCGACTACGCCTTCGGGTCCACGGCCTTCGTCATGCCGAACGTGCTGTCGAAGCTCGGCGCCGACATCCTCGGCGTCAACCCGTACGCCTCCACCGTGGGCACCGTGGAGTTCGAGCTCGCACGCCACACGGAGCACGTGGCCGCCCTCGTGAAGGCGTCGGGCGCCCATCTCGGCGCCGTCCTCGACCCCGACGGAGAGCACCTCACGCTCATCGACGACAGCGGGCACGTCCTGAGCGGCGAGGAGTCGTTGCTGGCCCTCCTAACGCTCGTGTGCGGCCACCTCCTGGGTGACACGGTGGCGGTACCGGTCACGGTGACGAGCCACGCGGAGGCCATCGCCTCGGAGCACCACGTTCGGGTGCGCCGCACCAAGCTGGCTACCTCCGCTCTGATGGATGCCGCATCGGAGCCCGGCGTGGGCTTCTCCGGGAGCACCGATGGTGGGTTCATCCTCCCGGGGTTCCTGCCTGCGTTCGACGCCGCCGCCAATCTCGTCAAGGTGCTCGAGCTCCTCGCCCGCACGGGCGAGCAACTGTCCTCGATCGTGGGACGCCTACCCCGCCCGCACATCGCCCACGAGACCGTGGTCACCCCCTGGGAGCAGAAGGGCATGATCATGCGATCGCTCGTCGAGATGAGCAAAGACCGGGAGGTGCAGCTCATCGACGGGGTGAAGGTCCGCCACGACGGGGGCTGGGCACTGGCGCTCCCGGACCCGGAGGAGCCCGTCACGCATGTGTGGGCGGAGGCCGCCACCGACGCTGAGGCGAAGGCGCTCGTGAAGGAGTACGCACGTCGGATCCGACAGCTGCTCCGCTAGAACCCTCTACCAGGCGTCGAGGGTTCGATCGTTCCGATAGCCTCCCCGCCATGCAGATCCCCGACGACCTCCGGTACTCGACGGACCACGAGTGGATCCGTCTTGAGGACGGCAAGGCCCGGGTCGGGATCACGGACTATGCCCAGGACGCCCTCGGCGACGTCGTGTTCGTCGACCTGCCCGAGGTGGGTGCGTCGGTGACAGCGGGGCAGGCGATCAGCGAGGTCGAGTCCACCAAGTCCGTCTCCGACATCTTCGCCCCCGTGCCGGGCACCGTGGCGGAGGTCAACGGCGACCTCGCCGACAGCCCGGAGCGCCTCAACGAGGATCCCTACGGAGAGGGATGGATCTTCCTGCTCACCATCGACGATCCCGGAGCTCTCGACGGGCTCCTCGACGCCGCCGCCTACCGAGCGCTCGTCGAGGGGTAGCCATGAGCAGCGTCATCTGCGCGCAGTGCGGACACGAGAACCCGACCACCGGCAACTTCTGCTCGTCGTGCGGCGCGGTGCCCGACACCGGCGCCCCGGCCGACACCAGCACCTCGACCATGACAGTGCCCAACCCGGTGGACGCGCCGTCGGAGGACATCCAGCTCGAGCTCGACAAGCTGCCGGCGGGCGTCGGGATGCTCGTGGTCACCCGCGGCCCCAACTCAGGTTCGCGGTTCGCGCTCGACGAGCCCGTCGTCACTGCAGGCCGCCATCCCGGCAGCATGATCTTCCTCGACGAC
>JBKJSO010000075.1:0-3740 GCA_046595835.1 Acidimicrobiales bacterium
CGCCCGGGTGCTGCTGCGCCTGTTCAGCACGCTCGTCGTGGCGGTCCTCTACTTCCCGCTCCTCTACGTGATGCGACTGAGCGTGGCGACCTCCCGTGGGTTCAGCTGGCCGCCCAGCGGCCTCACCCTCATGCACTGGCGGGCCGCCACGCACGCCGCCAGCCCGAGGGCCGCCCTCTGGCACTCACTCACCATCGCGTTCTGGGCCACCCTGGTAGCCCTGGTGCTCGGGTCGCTGGCGGCGGCGGCGCTCACCCGCTTCCGCTTCTTCGGGCGCGACGTGATCAGCCTCATGCTCGTGCTGCCACTGGCCCTGCCTGGCATCGTCACCGGGATCGCGTTCAACTCTGGGTTCGCGCGGCTGGGGGTCGACCTGTCGCGGGCCACGCTGGTCACGGCCCACGCCACGTTCTGCATCGTGATCGTGTTCAACAACGTCTCGGCCCGGATGCGTCAGCTCTCGCCGAGCCTCGAGGAGGCCTCGGCCGACCTGGGAGCCGACCAGCTCCAGACCTTCCGCTACGTGCGACTGCCGCTGCTGGCCAGCTCGCTGCTCGCCGGTGGGTTGCTCGCGTTTGCGCTCAGCTTCGACGAGATCATCGTCACCACGTTCACGGCCCGCGGTGGGTTCCAGACGCTGCCGCTGTGGATCTTCCAGAACATGTTCCGCGACACGAGCCTGCCCCTCGTGAACGTCACGGCGACGTTCGTGGTGCTGGTGATGATCCTGCCGGTGTACCTCGCGCAGCGCCTCAGCGATGTGGCGGCCGGCGGCCGCACCTGACCCGCTCGATGGCGCGACCGGTAGCGTGCCGGCGATGACGGCGGAGCTCTACGACCTGGCCGCCCGCTACGCCGCTGGCGCAGATCGCAACGACGCCGAGCTGTTCGTGAGCGCGTTCCTCCCGCATGGTCGGCTCCGGCGCTTCGACCCAGCCGACGCACCGCAGCCGGCGAGCGATCGGTCCGGTCACCAGTCGCTCGCCGAGGTGCCGGGGCTGCTGGGCCGTTACGCCCGCACCTTCCATCACCTCGGTCAGGCTCGCTACGAGGTCGATGAGGAGACGGCCACCGGCGAGGTGTACTGCCTGGCCCATCACCTCACCACTGACGACCCGCCCGTGGTGCAGGTGATGCACATCCGGTACCGGGATCGCTACCGCCGGGTCGACGGACGGTGGGGGATCGAGGATCGCTGCGTGCTCGTCGACTGGAGCGAGCATCGACCGCTCCCGGGTGGTGCCGGGTGACGCCTCGCCCGCGACCGACGCTCACGCTGGGGCTGCCCACCTTCGGCGCCATCCCAGGCGGCCTCTGGCGGCGCCTGCTCGACGTGGCCCGCGCCGCGGAAGGGGCGGGCATCGATCGACTCGTCGTCACCGACCACGTCGTCAACGGCCCCAACGTGCACGAGTACCCGTGGGGCCGGTTCCCGGTGGGCCCGGACGGCGACTGGCTGGAGCCCCTCACCGTGCTCACCGCCATCGCGGCGGTCACCGAGCGGGTGCGGCTGGCGACGGGCATCCTGATCGCCCCGCTGCGGCCGGCCGCCCTGCTGGCCAAGACCGTCGCCACGCTCGACGTGCTCTCGGGCGGACGGGTCGACCTCGGGGTCGGCACGGGATGGCAGCCGGAGGAGTTCGCGGCGTTGGGGGTGGATCACGCGACGCGCGGACGGATCCTCACCGACACGATCGGTGCGTGCCGTGCACTGTGGCAGGACATGCCGGCGAGCTTCACCTCGTCGACGGTGTCGTTCGACGAGGTGTTCTGCGCGCCGCAGCCGATGCAGCAGCGGCTGCCCGTGTGGTTCTCGGGCACGCTGACCGATCGCAACATCCGGCGCATCGTGGAGCTCGGCGACGGGTGGATCCCGATCATGGGCTCCACCGTCGACGACGTCCGTGCCGGTGCCGCCCGCCTCCGGGAGGCGTTCGACGCCGCGGGTCGGTCGGCCGACGACCTGCAGGTGCAGGCTGCGCTGGGCCCCGTGCGCGGTGGCGACAGCCGGCCTGACCTGGCGGCCACGATGGCGGCGGCCCCGGCGCTGATCGACGCGGGCGCTACCGATCTCAGCGTCCACCTCAAGGGCGTCGATCCCGGTCTGGACGATCCGGGCGCCGCCTGCGCCGCGCTCGTCGCCGCGTTCGATGCCGCCGTCTGATGGCGCCGACGAGGGTCAGCCTGGGTTGAGGACCTTGTCGACGCGGCCGATCAGCTCGCCGTCGTCGGTCTGCCACTCGTGGCTGGTGGCCACCGCGTCGAGAATCCGGTCGGTTAGGGGATCGACGGCGAAGTCGACCCCAAGATCGAGGCGCGTGCGGCCCCGAATGGTGAGCAGCGACGGTCCGACCTCGAACGTGACGGTGACCGGTGCGCCGTCGCTGGCCTGGATGAGGGTGGCGACGAGCTCGTCGGCGGCGACGCGCACCCCCTCTACGTCGTCGAGTCCGAGGGTGGTCAGCGACGCGGCCCCGCTCGCCACCAAGCGCACGACCCGGAGGAGGTCGGGGTCGGGGGGCAGCACGAGATCGAAGCTCGTGGAGATCTCGGTCTGGTCGAGCGGGCGGGTGGTCATGAGACGGATCAGCCGGCCTGGGGGAGGACCTGGAAGGAATCGGCCTGCTGGTCGAGTTGCGTCATCTCGAGCACCCGGCTCACGACCTCCGATCGGGGGCCGATCTGGAGCACCCGCCCCTCGGCGGCGAGCTCGCGGCCGGCGCGGACCAGCGCCCGGAGTGCCGACGAGTCGATGAAGGTGACCTGGGACAGGTCAAGCGTGACGGGTAGTGGCCCCTTCGTGGTCGCCGCTGCGATGGCCTCCTCCAGCTGGGGAGCGCTGGCGAGGTCGAGCTCGCCGTGCAGGTGGACGACTGGTCCTGCGTCGGTGTCCTCAACGCGGGGGTCGAGGTCCTCTGGCGTCGATGCGGACATGGGTGGTCTCCCAATGGGATGGCGGTGGGCCAGTGATGTGCGGAGCGTCTCTGAGGCTACCTGGCCCGCCCCGGAGCGCAGAGCCGTCATGCCTGTTCTTCGATGTCGACCGAGTCCTGCAGCTGGTCGCCGAGGCGGGCCAGCGTGGAGCGCAGGATGCGCGACACGTGGACCTGGCTCACGCCGATCTCCTCGGCGATCTCTGCTTGCGTGAGCCCGAGGTAGAACCGGAGGTATACGACTCGTCGATCTCGTTGCGACAGGTCGTTGAGCGCCACCTGCACATCCATCCGATCCGACGTGAGCTCGAGCTCGGGATCATCGACCCCGGGGATGGCCACATCGTCGGTCTCGGACCCCACGGGCCCGGCATCGAGGCTGGCGGCCCGATACGTGGCGCCCGCCTCCATCGCCTCCAGCACCTCCTCAACGGTGGTGTCGAGGGCATCGGCCAGCTCGGCGACGCTCGGGGGATGGCCCAGCTCGTGGGTGAGCAGCTCGCTGGCGGTGCGCAGCTCCAGGTGGAGGTCCTTGAGCCGGCGACTGACCCGCATCGACCAGGTGCGATCGCGGAAGTGCCGGCGGAGCTCCCCGATCACGGTCGGCATGGCGAAGGTCGCGAAGCGCAGGTTGAGCTCGGGGTCGAAGCGGTCCACGGCCTTGACGAGCGCCAGGCTGGCCACCTGCAACAGGTCGTCGTTGGCCTCACCCCGACCACCGAACCGCCGAGCTCCGTGACGGGCGATCCAGAGGTAGTCCTCGATCAGACGGTCGCGCAGGGTCGCGTCGCCGCTTGCTCGCAGCGC
>JBKJSO010000131.1:0-8674 GCA_046595835.1 Acidimicrobiales bacterium
CGCCGACGCCCACTGGCTCACCACCGCCAGCCTCGCGACGGCCGCCGCCCTGCACCCAGATGGCGTCTGGGATGTGCGCCGGTTCCGGCCGACCGCGCTGATCGAGGTGGGCGGCGATGGCTGGGTGGAGGACACGTGGGCGGCGCTCGAGGTCGGCGCGGTGCACTCCGAGGTGCTCATGGCGACCCCGCGGTGCACGATGCCGTCCCGGGCCCAGCCCGGCTTCGACGTGGACAAGGCGATCGGCACCACGATCCGCGATCAGCACGACAACAACCTCGGGGTGTACGCGTCCATCACCCGTGGTGGAGCCGTCAGCCTGGGCGATACGGTGTACGCCAGCTAGCACTGTGCTAGCTGCGGTGTCCCTCGCCGCTGCGCGTTGGCTTGACCGATGGGTCAATCGCCCGGAAGGCTTGCCAGACCATGCCCAGCGACGCCCCTCTCCGCATCGCGCTCCTGGCCTATCGGGGCAAGCCCCATGTGGGCGGCCAGGGCGTGTACACCCGCCACCTCGCCAAGGCGCTGGTCGACCTCGGCCACCACGTCGAGGTGCTCGGCGGACAGCCGTACCCGATCCTCGATGAGCGCGTCCCGCTGGTCGAGCTGCCCAGCCTCGACATCTACAACGAGCACTTCCCGATGCGCATGCCGGGCCTGTGGGAGCTGAAGAACTGGACCGACTTCGTCGAGGTCACCGCCTTCTCGGCGGGCACGTTCCCCGAGCCACTCGCCTTCTCGCTGCGAGCCTGGGACCACCTCCGCCACCGCAAGGACGACTTCGACATCGTCCAGGACAACCAGTGCCTCGGCTACGGCCTGCTGCTCATCGAGCGTCAGCTCGGACTGCCCGTCCTGGGCACCATCCACCACCCCATCACGGTGGACCGACGCCTCGAGATGGAGGCTGCGGAGGGCTGGTACAAGAAGCTCACGCTGCGCCGCTGGTACGCCTTCGTCGACATGCAGACGCAGGTGGCGCGCCGCCTCACGCGGATCATCACAGTGTCCGAGAACTCCTTCAAGGACATCGTCAAGGACCACAAGGTCGACCCGAGCCGCATGGCCGTCGTCCCCGTCGGCGTCGACATCGACTTGTTCAAGCCGCTCCCCGAGGTCTCCGTGGTGCCCGGCCGACTCGTCACCACCGCGTCTGCCGACGTGGCGATGAAGGGCCTCAAGTTCCTCCTCGAGGCGCTCGCCAAGGTGCGCACCGAGCGCGACGACGCCCACCTCGTGGTGATCGGCAAGCGCAAGCCAGGTGGGGCCAGCGATCAGGCGATCCAGCGCCTCGGCCTCGAAGATCACGTCACGTTCGTCACCGGCGTGTCCGAGCGCCGGATCATCGAGCTCTACTCCGAGGCCGAGATGGCCGTCGTGCCGTCGCTCTACGAGGGCTTCTCGCTCCCGGCCATCGAGGCGATGGCGTGCGGAACGCCGCTCGTCGGCACCACAGGGGGCGCCGTCCCCGAGGTGATCGGCCTCGACGGCGACACCGCCATGGTCGTGCCCCCGGGCGATAGCGAGGCTCTGGCCGCCAAGATCCGCTGGGCCTTCGCCCAGCCCGACCTGCGGGGCACCATCGGCATGCGGGGCCGCCAGCGCATCGTCGATCGCTGGTCGTGGACCCACACCGCGGCCAAGACCGTCGAGCAGTACCGCATCCGCCTCGACGCGGAGAACACGTAGATCCGGTGCTGACCGTCCGATTCGACGAGCTCGGCGTGCGCGAGGGCGACCTCCTGCTCGACATGGGCTGCGGGGCGGGACGCCACGCCTTCGAGAGCTACCGCCGAGGCGCGCGGGTCGTCGCCTTCGACTACTCCGCCGCCGAGCTGAAGGACGTGGGCGGCCTCTTCGCCGCGATGCACGAGGCGGGCGAGGCCGGCACCGAGCCCGGCGCGCTCGCGGCCACCACCAACGGCGACGCCCTCCGGCTCCCCTTCCCCGACGGCACCTTCGATCGCATCATCGCCTCCGAGGTGCTCGAGCACGTGACCGACGACCAGGTCGCCCTCGAGGAGATCTTCCGTGTGCTGAAGCCGGGCGGCACCCTGGCGGCAACCGTGCCGTCGTGGCTCCCCGAGCAGGTCTGCTGGGCGCTCTCGAACGAGTACCACGCCCCCTTCGTGGAGGGCGGCCACGTTCGCATCTACTCCGAGCCCAAGCTCCGCGCCCGAATGCGCACGGCCGGCTTGCGGCCGGGCGCCGCCCACCACGCGCACGCGCTGCACTCGCCGTACTGGTGGCTGAAGTGCGCGGTCGGGCCCACCAACGACGACCACCCGCTGGTGAAGGCCTACCTCCAGGTGCTGATCTGGGACATCGCCCAGACGCAGCCCATGGGCCGGATCACGCGGCTCGCCGAGCGAGTGCTCAACCCGGTGCTGGGCAAGAGCATCGTGGTCTACGCCCGCAAGCCCGAGGGGAAGGGATAGCCATGCCGATCGACGTACCGGGACTCGTGTCGGCCACCGACCTCAACGCCACCGTCGACGGCATCGCCGAGTGGCAGCTGCCGTCGGGCATGATCCCCTGGTTCCCCGGTGGGCACAGCGACCCCTGGAACCACGTCGAGGCCGCCATGGCGCTCGACGTCGCCGGCCGCCGAGCCGAGGCCGACCGGGCCTATGAGTGGCTCGTCGACCTCCAGCGCGACGACGGCTCCTGGCACCAGTACTACATCGCCGGCGACGACGGCAGCACCCAGGTGGAGCAGGACAAGCTCGATGCCAACGTGTGCGCCTACGTGGCGGCAGGCGTGTGGCACCGCTGGCTGCTCACCGCCGACAAGGGCTTCGTCGAAGCGATGTGGCCCACCGTGGAGAAGGCGATCGACTTCGTCCTCGACCTGCAGACACCGCGCGGCGAGATCCTCTGGGCCCGCCATGCCGACGGCACTCCGTGGAGCTTCGCACTGCTCACCGGGTCGTCGTCGATCTGTCACAGCCTCCGCTGCGCCATCGGCATCGCAGAGCTGCTCGGCCACGAGCGGCCCGACTGGGAGCTGTCCGCGGCTCGCCTCGCCCGCGTCATCCGCGAGGTGCCCGAGGCCTTCTCGCCCAAGCACCGCTGGGCGATGGACTGGTACTACCCCGTGCTCGGCGGCGTGGTGCTCGGCGACGCCGGGCGGGCCCGTCTCGATGAGCGCCGCGACACCTTCGTGATGGACGGACGCGGCGTGCGCTGCGTGTCGGACCGCCCGTGGATCACGGTGGCCGAGACCTGCGAGTGCGCGTTGGCCTACCTCGCGGTGGGCGACCGCCAGACCGCCGAAGAGCTCTTCGGCTGGGCGCAGCAGTTCCGTCACGACGGCGACGGCCGCTACTGGACCGGCACGGTGTTCCCCGACGAGGCCCGCTTCCCCGGTGGCGAACGCTCCACCTACACGGCTGCCTCTGTGGTGCTGGCCGCCGACGCGCTGGCCGGCGCCACACCCGCCAGCGCCCTCTTCGTCGAGACGGCAGGAGTCCTCCCCCCGCTCATGGATCTCTGACCCTGCTCGAAACCCCCTCGCCTTCTGTGTGCGGGGAGCCACGGAATGCGGGGCTCCGGGCGCACAGAAGCGGGGATCAGATCCGGCGCAGCACGCGGAGGCCGCCGACCGCCCGCTCCTCGGCGAATCGGCCCGACGCGAGCGCCGGCCGGTAGATCTGGTCGTGGGGCGCCTGGCCGCCGTCGGCCGGGTCGGCGAACACGTCGTGGATGCAGAACGTGCCGCCGGGCACGACGTGCGGGGTCCAGCGCTCGTAGTCGACGCGGGCCGGCTCCTCGCCATGGCCACCGTCGATGAAGAGGAAGGCGAGCGGCGTGGCCCAGGCGGCGGCCACGGTGGGCGAGTCGCCCACGACCGCGACCACCGTGCCCTCGAGAGCCGCGTCGTGGATCGTCTTGCGGAAGATCGGCAGCGTGTCCATCTTGCCGACGGCCGGATCGACGAGGTCCGGCTCGTGCCAGTCCCAGCCGGGCTGGTTCTCCTCGGAGCCGCGGTGGTGGTCGACGGTGAACAGCACGCGACCCAGCAAACGCGCGGCGGCGCCGAGGTACACGGACGACTTGCCGCAGTAGGTCCCCACCTCGAGCAAGGGGCCCTCCACGGTGACGGCCGCGGCTGCCTCGTGGAGCGCCAGCCCCTCGTCAGGCGGCATGAACCCGCGCGCCGCCTCCGCGTGACGGCGCAGCTCCGCGTCCATCACCACGTGTCGTGGTGGATGATGCGGTCGAGATCGCGCCGCGGCCCCGGCTTGAAGTCGGTGCCGAGGGTGTGGGCCACCGGGATCAGCGCCCCCTGCATCACGTGCTCGGGGAGGCCGAGCAGCGCGGCGGCGGGCTGCTCGAAGATCAGGTGCAGCGTGGTGAGACAGGTGCCGAGCCCGCGGGATCGGGCGGCGAGCATGAAGCTCCACGCCGCCGGCAGGAGCGACCCCCAGATCGCCGCCTGCATGGCCACCGGGGCGTTGTCCGTGCGACCTTCGATCACCGGGATCACGTGCACCGGCACCTCGGCCATGTGATCGGCCAAGTACTGCGCCGAGCTGATGACGCGCTTGGTGGCGGCGACGTACGCTGGGTCGTCCTCGGGCAGGCGAGCGGTGACCGCGTCGGGGTCGCCGTACATCATGGCGAAGCCCTGGGCGTACCACTCCGCCAGCTGGCGGCGCTTGTCGGCGTCGGTCACCACCACGAAGTGCCACCCCTGGTTGTTGCCACCGGTGGGGGCCTGCGCGGCGAGGTCGATGCACTCGCGCACGAGCTCCGGCTCAACGGGACGCGTCAGATCGAGGCGCTTGCGCACCGCTCGCGTGGTGGAGAGGAGCTCGTCAGGACCGAGGGGCAGGATCGCAGGCATCCGGCGACGCTACCGCTCAGGTGCGCCCGGGCGTTCAGGCGGGCTCAGGCCCATCTTCCTGGCTCAGCACTTCCTCGCGCTCGGAGTGCCCGAACATGACCTGGTCGAGGAAGAGGAACTTCGAGATCCACAGCACGCCAAACCCGGTGAGGTTGGCGGCCATCACCAGCACCTGCGAGTCGGACACGCTGTGGGCCAGCGCGACGAGCCCCGTGGAGAGGAGCAACCCGGCGAGGGTGAACACCCAGAACGGGAGCACCTCGCGCCGGATGCTGATCTTGCCGTCGGCGCTCCACACCCAGCGCTTGTTCAGGAAGAACACGGGGATGGCTGTGAGGGTGACCGCCACCACGTTCGAGCCCACAGGGTGACGGTGGAGGATGCCGACGAACAGCACGAGGAGCACCTGGGTGAGCGTGACGCCCACGACGGACACCATCGAGTACTTGACGGCGAGCGCACCCCGACCCCCGGTGACGCGGTCCAGCACGGAGGAAGGCGACATGTTCATTGCATCGGAGGATACGGGGTGCCGCTTGAGATGCTGGAACCCCGACGGCGATCACTCCACGAGGGCGTTGGCCTGGGCCACCCGACCGAGCCAGCGGGCGCTGTCCTTGGGCGTGCGGGCGAACGTGGTGCGGTCGCAGTCGACGATCCCGAAGCGAGGGCCGTAGCCGTAGGCCCACTCGAAGTTGTCGAGCAGGCTCCAGTACGTGTAGCCCCGCACGTCGATGCCGTCCGCGATGCAGGCCAGCACGCCTTCGAGGGCGGCTCGCACATAGGCCACGCGCTGGTTGTCGTCGTCGGTGCCGATGCCGTTCTCGGTGACGATGATCGGCACCTCGCCCTTCGTGTACTCCCACGCTCGGCGGATCGTGCCCTCGAGCGACTGCGGGTAGTACTCGTAGCCCATGAGCAGCGTGGGCACGCCGTCTTCGGGCCCGAGCACACCATCGGGGCCGACGCGGGTGCGGGAGTACGTCTGCACGCCCACGAAGTCGTCACCGGTGGTGGCATCGAAGAAGACGTCCTCCATGGCCTCGCGGATGTGGGCGAGGCGCGACTCGCCGCCCTCGACGGCCTGGTAGTCGCTCATGGCCAGCGTGATGCCGACGGGCACTCCCGGCGCGCTGGCTCGGATGGCCTCGACGCCGGCGCGGTGGGCCTGCACCATCACCTCGTTGACCTTGCGCCGGGCGTCGCGGTCCTGCTTGCCGGGCGGGAACGCGCCCCACAGGTAGCCGATGGTGGACACCATGCTCGGCTCGTTGATCGTGCAGGCCCGCTTCATCACGCCGTCGAGGCGAGCGGCGGCCGTGGCGCAGTAGGTCGCGAACCGCTCGGGCATGGCATCGCTCTCCCAGCCGCCCTGGTCGGCCAGCCAGAGGGGCGTGGTGAAGTGGTGAAAGGTGACGACGGGGTCGATCCCGGCCTCGAGGAGCCCCTCGCAGAGCCGCACGTAGTGGTCGAGGGCGACGGTGGAGAACTCGCCGTCGGCCGGCTCGATCCGGCTCCACTCGAGCGAGAAGCGGTAGTCGGTGAAGCCGAGCTCCTTGAGCAGGGCGATGTCTTCGGGCCAGCGGTGCCAGCTGTCGCAGCAGTCGCCGCTCGACTCCTTGCAGCCCGAGCCCGGGGTGTGCTCCCAGCGCCACCAGTCGTTGTTGACGTTCCCGCCCTCGATCTGGTGGGCCGCGGTGGCCGTGCCCCAACGGAACCCGGCCGGGAAGGTCTGCGACGTGGATGCCATGGGCCGGGACCGTACCGGACCACAGGTCGGCCATGATGGGCGCCATGTCGCAGGACGCCGTCGATGCCCTCGTGAAGCTCCTTGACCTCGAACCGATCGAGGTCAACCTCTTCCGTGGCCTCTCCCCCGACGAGGAGCGCCAGCGGGTCTTCGGGGGTCAGGTGGCGGGCCAGGCGCTGGTGGCGGCGGCCCGCACCGTGGAACCGGGCCGGTCGGTCCACTCGCTGCACGCCTACTTCCTGCGGCCGGGCGACCCCACCGTGCCGATCCTCTACGAGGTCGACCGCATCCGCGACGGCCGCTCGTTCACCACCCGACGGGTCGTGGCCATCCAGCACGGCAAGGCCATCTTCAACCTGCAGTCCAGCTTCCAGGTGGCCGAGGAGGGCCTCGACCACCAGGACCCGATGCCCGACGCCCCCCCGCCCGAGGAGCTGGCCGACTTCCACGAGCGCATGCGACCGTGGGCCGAGTCGATGGGTGAGTGGTACGCGCGGCCCCGCCCGATCGACACGCGCCACGTCAACTGGACGCCACCCGACCACAAGGCGCCGCTGCCGCCCAACCAGGAGGTGTGGCTCCGGGCCGACGGCCGGCTGCCCGACGACCCGGTCCTGCACGCCTGCGTGCTCACCTACGCCAGCGACATGACCCTCCTCGACACCGCCCTCAACCCCCACCGTGGGGGGTGGAGTCCACCGAACCTCTTCATGGCCAGCCTCGACCATGCGATGTGGTTCCATCGGCCGTTCCGGGCCGACGAGTGGCTCCTCTACAGCCAGGACACACCGTCGGCGTCGGGGGGCCGGGGGCTCGGACGGGGGCGCATCTTCACGGCGGCCGGCGCGCTGGCGGTCACCGTCGTGCAGGAGGGCCTCATCCGGGTGAACCGCACGTGAGGGCGCGCCTGCACGTCCGCGCCCGAACCGGCGTGCTCATCGGGGCCGCGGTCGTGATTGGCGCCTGCAGCAGCGGTGGTGGCGGCACAGCGGTGACCACCACCTCCACGACCCAGGCCGTTGCCGGCTCCACCACCACCACGCAGCCGTTGGCCAAGGGCACCCTCGACTCGGTGGAGCTCACCACGACCGTGGTGGCCAAGCTCGACACGCCGGTCGCGATGGCGGCGCGTCCGAGCACCCCAGACCTCTACATCGCCGAGCAAGGTGGTCGTGTTCGGCTGGTGAAGGTGACGAAGCCCACCAGCGGCAGCGGTCCCCTGCGCTACCAGCTCCAGACCACCCCGGTCCTCGACCTGACCAAGGACGTCCTGGCCGGTGGCGAGCGAGGCCTGCTCGGACTGGCCTTCTCGAGCGACGGTCGCAAGCTCTACGTGGACTACACGGCCGAGCCGGATGGGAACACCCGGGTGGTCGAGTACCTGCTCGGTGACCGCACCACCGTCGACGCCTCATCACGGCGCGAGCTCCTCGCCGTCGACCAGCCGGCCCCCAATCACAACGGGGGCAACCTCGTCATCGGGCCCGACGGGTACCTGTACGTCGGCCTGGGCGATGGCGGTGGGTCGGGTGACCCTGACAATCACGCGCAGAACCGCAAGGACCTCCTCGGGTCGATCCTGCGCATCGATCCCGAAGGCGGCTCGGACGAGCGCGAGTACGGCATCCCCGCCGGCAACCCCTACGCGGACGGCAAGCAGGGCAGCCCTGAGATCTGGCTCTACGGCGTGCGCAACCCCTGGCGGTTCTCCTTCGATACGGCCACGGGCGACCTGTGGGTCGGCGATGTGGGCCAGAACGCGTGGGAGGAGATCGATCGCCTCCCCTCGGCCGGGGGCTTCGACGCCGGACGGGGCGCCAACCTCGGTTGGGATCGCATGGAGGGCACGCACACCTTCGAGGGGGACAACCCATCGGGGGCAGTGCTCCCGATCGCCGAGTACTCCCACGATGACGGCTGCTCGGTGATCGGCGGCTACGTGTACCGGGGCGAGGTCCTCAAGGCGCTCCGAGGTGTCTACCTCTTCGCCGACAACTGCAAGGCCGGTGTGCGGGGCCTCGAGCTCGACCGCGGCACGGTCATCGACAAGCACACGTGGCCGCTCGACGCCGAGC
>JBKJSO010000449.1:0-8143 GCA_046595835.1 Acidimicrobiales bacterium
ACCGAGATCCGATCGGCCGCGGAGGCACCGTTCTTCTACGCCGAGGGCTACCACCAGCAATACCTGTCGAAGAACCCCAACGGCTACTGCGGCATCGGCGGCACAGGCG
The DNA here is from genome assembly GCA_046595835.1 of Acidimicrobiales bacterium. GTDB lineage: Bacteria > Actinomycetota > Acidimicrobiia > Acidimicrobiales > VFJN01 > VFJN01. Next base: position 110 of record JBKJSO010000449.1, read on the forward strand.
TGTCGTGCACGATCGGCCTCGCAGGCTGATGGACGCGCTGCGCACGCCTGACGACCGCTTCACCGACCTGCCGGGCTTCGGGTTCGAGCCTCACTACGTGGACATCCCCGACGGGGACGGAGGCACGTTGCGCGTGCACCACCTCGACGAGGGAGATCCTGCGGCGCCGGTGGTGCTGCTCCTGCACGGCGAGCCCTCGTGGAGCTACCTCTACCGCCACATGATCCCGGTGCTCGTGGGCGCTGGCCTGCGGGCGGTGGCCCCCGACCTCGTCGGCTTCGGTCGCTCCGACAAGCCGGCCGTGCGCACCGACTACACCTACGCCAGGCACGTCGAGTGGCTCAGCGCGCACGTGCTCGACACCCTCGATCTGCAGGACATCACGCTCGTGTGCCAGGACTGGGGTGGCCTGCTTGGCCTGCGGCTCGTGGCTGCGCAGCCCGAGCGCTTCGCCGCCGTGGTGGCGGCCAACACGTTCCTCCCGACTGGTGACGGCACGCCGAGCGATGCCTTCCTCGCCTGGCAGAAGTTCTCCCAGGAGGTGCCCGAGATGCCGATCGGCGGCATCCTGAACGGTGGCTGCACCACGTCGCTCAGCCCGGAGGTGATCGCGGCCTACGACGCGCCCTTCCCCGACGAGTCCTTCAAGGAAGGGGCCCGCCAGTTCCCACTGCTCGTGCCCACCTCCCGCGAGGACCCCGAGGCCCCCGCCAACCGGGCGGCCTGGGAGGTGCTGGCGGCCTTCCCCCGACCGTTCCTGTGCGCGTTCAGCGACCAGGACCCGGTCACCGCCGGCAACGAACGCCATCTCATCCAGCGCATCGTCGGCGCCAAGGACCAGCCCCACACCACCATCGAAGGCGGCGGGCACTTCCTGCAGGAGGACCGAGGCCCGCAGCTCGCGCAGGTCGTGATCGACCTCATCGCCAACCGCTGATCCTCCTCCCCCTCAAGGGCTTCAACGCGACCGCCGCGGGCGGCGCCTGCTGGACCACTCAGCGGGGATCACCGATCCGACCGCCGCGGCGCCGTACGCTTCAGAAAAATTCAGGCCGACGCATCATTGAAGGTACCGAGAGCACGTGAGCGACCTGTTGGTGATCGAAGACAACCCAGACCTCGCGGCGATGCTCCAAGCGACGCTCGAGGCGTTCGGCCATCACGTCTCCGTAGCGCACACGGCGAGCGACGCCATCGCCCTGGTGGCCAGCGACCAGTTCGATCTGCTGTTGATCGACCTCGGATTGCCCGACGGAGATGGCAAGGACGTTGTGCGGCAGGCCCGGGCAATGTCAGATCTTCCGATCATCGTGGTCACCGCCCGATTCGAGGTCAGCGAGCGGGTGGCCGCTCTGGACGCTGGCGCCGATGACTTCGTGGTCAAGCCGTTCTATGGCGATGAGCTGGGCGCCAGGGTCCGTTCCCACCTCCGCCGGGCCGGGGCCTCCGCGAAGCCGGTCGAGGTGCTCCGGTTCGACGGGTTGGAGATCGACCTTGCCGACCAGCAGGTGCGGCTGGCTGGGGAGCCCATCCACTTCACGCCGACCGAGCTCCAGCTGCTCGTCCACCTCGCGAAGAACGCCAACCGGCAGGTGACGCATCGCGAGCTGTACCGCCAGGTGTGGCCAGACGGATCGGCGGAGTCGGGGCACTACGTCCGCGTGTACATCCAACAGATCCGTCGGAAGCTGGGCGACAATGCCGCCGATCCCACCTTCATCGCTACCGAGATGTCCTACGGATACCGGTGGTTGCCACGACCGATCGAGGCCCGACCACCCATCCTGATGCCTTCCTGACGCAAGTACTGGGGTCACCCGCCGACACCTCTCCCACGTATCCACGACAAGGGGAGTTGTCATGCAGAGGTCTACGAACCGGGCGGCGCTCGGCGGAGCTGTTCTACTCGGAGCCATCGGCGTTGGCGGGCTGGTGTTCACCGCATCCAACACCGTGCCCGACAGCAAGGCGGGTGACGGTACCGGCGCCGTCACCGGGTACGTGCTCTCGAGCGTGCATTACGGCCTCAACGCCACCGACCCCACGAAGGCCGACTCCATCACCTTCAGCCTCGACTCGAGCCCCGCGGCCGGTTCGACGCTCAAGACGAAGGTCGGCGGCAGCTGGTACACGTGCACCTACGTGACCACGGCCGTCACCTGCGCCACCACGAGCCCCCAGGCCACCGTGCAGCCCATCACCACCCTCCAGGTCGTGATCGCGGACTAGCCACACCAGCTCTCGTACAACGCAGTGCGGGACACACCACACCCAAGCAGCACCACAACAAACGAAAGGCCCAGGCGATGGGGTCAAGCATGCGATCGACAACACGACGAACACGACGAAGCGGCATCTGGGCGCTGGCCATCCCGGTCGCCGTGGCGTCCGGGGCATACGCCTTTACGGCGTCGAACACGGTGGGCGCCACACAGGCCGGTGACGGATCAGGAGCCATCACCGGGTTCGTGCTGAGCTCGGTGAAGTACAACCTGAACGCCACGAACCCGAGCAACATCGACTCGGTGACCTTCACCCTCGACGCCACCCCGGCGAGCGGCTCCACGCTCAAGGCGCAGCTGGCCGCGGCCGGGTCCTGGTACACCTGCACCAACGTGACCACGGCGGTCACCTGTCCCGTCACGAGCCCCCAGGCCACCGTGGCCGCGGCCACGACCCTCCGTGTGGTGATCGCGCAGTAGCGCGATGCGCCATGCACGCAATCGTCCGACTCTGGCATGGTCGAGCGAGCCGGCAGCTCCGGCTCGCCGCCACGATCCTCGGCGCAGCTGTGGGTGTCGTCGCCTGGTTGGCGCTGGCCCCTGCCGCCCTCGGCGGATCCTCCACCTACGTCACCACCTACGGGACGAGCATGGAGCCCACGCTCCATCGAGGTGATCTCGCCATCGTCCGCCCGCAGACCTCCTACCGGGTCGGCGAGGTGGTGGCCTACAACAGCGCATCGCTGCACCGGGTGGTGCTGCACCGCATCATCGGGCGTGACGGTGATCGCTTCGTGTTCAAGGGCGACAACAACACCTGGACCGACGTCGACCACCCTCGCCCCGGCGCCCTGGTGGGCAAGATGGAGATGCGGCTGCCAGGCGTGGGCACCCAGGTGCAGCGGGCCGCCTCTCCGCCGGGGATCGCCGTGCTGGCCGGCATCGTCGTGCTCCCCGTGGGGGCGCGCGGTCGGCGGCGCCGCGGGACCACAGGCACCGACGCCGCCGCGAAGGCAGCCCTCGCGGCACCTCGACGCCGCGGTCCCTCGTGGGGTCCCGTCGATCCGAGGCTGCTGGGCGCCACCGCCATCGTGGCTGCCATCGCTGCGGTGGCCCTCACCCGCCCCACCACGATCCACACCACCAGCGATCTGCCCTTCAACGACCGCGGCGAGTTCACCTACAGCGGCGCCGCCCCGGGCGGTGCTGCGGTGTACCAGGCAGAGGAGGTGTCGTCCGGACAGCCGGTCTTCCTCAACCTGGTCGACCAGCTCGACGTCGCTTACACGTACCGGGCCGACGCGAGCGTGCCGCTCACCGCGAGCGGAGACCTCTCCCTTGGCGTCGTGCTGAGCGACACCACCGGGTGGACCTACGCCTTCTCCCTCGCGAGGTCCGTGCACTTCGCCGGTGGCGAAGGCGCCCGGATCGAGGGCACCCTCGACCTCGCCAAGCTGCGGGCGACCATCGCGGCCATGGAGGCTGCCACGGGCGTGCAGCGCGACTCCTACACCGTGGCCATCAGCACGAGCGTCCACCGACAGGTGAAGCACGGCGCCGGCGTCACCGAGGGCGTCTTCGCGTCAGACCTCAAGCTGCGGCTCGACAGCCTCGAGCTGCACGTCGCCTCCCCCGGCGGGGATGCGCTCGCCCCGAGCCAGGGGGCGTTGCTGAGCGTGCCCCTCGACCGCGCCAACCACCTCGAGCTCCTCGGGCAGGCGCTCTCCATCGCGCTGCTCCGAGCACTCGCTCTCGCCGGCCTGTGCCTGCTCGCAGCAGTGTGGGCCGAATGGCTGCTGCGCACGACGCGGGGCGACGAAGCCAGCGCCATCGAGCGGCGGTACCGCAGCTACCTCGTGCCCGTCCGGACGACCGGGACCGCCACCAAGCCCATCCACGAGGTGGAGAGCATCGCCACCCTCGCCCGGCTGGCCGACCATGCCGGCGCCCCAGTCCTCCAGAGCGAGGACGGCGTGTACCAGGTGATCGACGGGCCTCGCGTCTTCCGCTACACCGCCGATCCGGTCGAGAGCCGGCCATGAGGAGCCGGCGGCGGGGACGAATGCGGCGGTGGCCGCTGGTGGTCATCGCGCTCATGCTCACCGTCGCCACCACCGCACAGACCTCCGCGAACGCGGTGGCCACCACCAAGCTGAGCGACAGCAGCCGCAGCATCACTCCGGACACCCTGAAGCCCGTGGAGTGCGCAGCCATCACCCTCACGGCCAAGCTCAGCGGCTCGGCCGTGATCAACGGCGCCTCTACCGCCGAGCTCATCACGGGCAGCGCCATCATCGACACGATCGCCGGGAACGGCGGCAACGACTGCCTCCTCGGCGGAGGCGGCAACGACAGCCTGAACGGCGGGACCGGCACGGACGTCTGCATCGGCGGCCCCGGTACCGACACCTTCAACGCCAGCTGCGAGACGCAGATCCAATAGCCGCGCGAGGGCGGGTTCAGCCCCCGAGGATCGAGGGCAGCGCGGCCGAGTGTCCGAGCAGGAGCAGAGAGCCGACCACGACACTGAACACGGCCGTAGCGACCACCAGCGCGGTCGCCACCACCCGGTTGCGCAGCACGCTGCGGAACCCCAGCGTGCTGGCCGCGGCCACCAAGGTGTTCGACGCGACCAGGCCCACGACGAAGCAGAGCAGCAGGGCCACGCTCGCCCCCCGGCCGGTGGCGTGGGCGGCTGCTGCGAACACGAGCAGCTGGGTGGGCGTCTCGGCGCCGATCCCGTGCAGGAGCCCGATCCCGAACGACGACCAGCCGGCCACGCTCGCAAACGGGTCGTGAGGCACGCTGGCCACGTGGCGGTGCGTGTGGCTGTGGGACACGGCCACCTGGGTGACGCCGCGGGCGGATGCAGCCATCGGGCGCGTGAGGAGCTCGGCGGGCGCATGGGAGTGCTCGTGCATCGGCCGATCGTGGTCGTGCGGATGGGCGTGCTCGATGACGACCTGGGCCCGCCGCGCTCGCCGCCGGTCGAGGCGACCCTGCACCATCTGCAGCAGCAGCGTCCACCGGCTGCGCAGAGGAGGGACACCTCGGGTGCGCACGGCGGAACCCGCGATCCAGAGACCCAGCGCGAGGAGCGTGGCCCCTACCACTCGCTCCATCACGAGATCGACGGAGTGCGGCACCTGCTCTGCGAACACGATGGCCGCTACGCCGAGCACCATCACCATGCAGGCATGGCCGAGGGCGTAGAGGGTGGCCAGCCACATCGACCGTCGGGAGGACTGCTGCGAGCCGGTGAGGTCGCTCAGGGCAGCCACGTGGTCCCAGTCGAACCCGTGGCGGAACCCCACCACGAGCGCGGCCCCGGCGGCGCTCGACTCGAGGAGCGGGATCACCACGCGGTGAGCGCCGAGTCGATCATCGGCCGACCCCTCGCAGCCAGGTGCACCACTCGTCGACCCCCTGCCCGGTCTTGGCGCTGGCGTGGATCACCGTCGCCCGCGGGTTCACCGAGTGGAGGTTGGCGAGGAAGAGGTCGAGGTCGATGTCGAGGTGTGGAAGCAGATCGAGCTTGTTCACGACCACCACGTCGGCGGCCCGGAACATCACCGGGTACTTGAGGGGCTTCTCCTCGCCCTCGGTGATGGCGTACACCATCGCCTTCGCGTGCTCCCCCACGTTGAACTCCGCCGGGCACACGAGGTTGCCGACGTTCTCGATGAGGAGCAGGTCGAGCTGCGGCAGCGGGAGCCGGCTCAGCCCCGAGCGCACCATCACCGCGTCGAGGTGGCATTCGCCGCCGAAGCCGGCGCTCGTGTTCACCAAGGAGATCGCCGCGCCGAGGCCAGACAGCTCGTCGGCATCGTGGCTCGTGGCGATGTCGCCCTCGAGCACTCCGACCCGCAGCTGCTCCCCGAGCGCGACCAGCGTGCGCTTGAGCAGGGTCGTCTTGCCCGCGCCGGGCGACGACATCACGTTCACCGCCCGCACGCCGTTGGCCACCAGCTCCGCGCGGTTGTCGGCCGCCACGCGGTCGTTCTCCGAGAGGATCGACTCGAGCACCGCCACCCGCGCCGTACCCGTGTCGGGGTAGCCGCTGTGGTCGCCCACGTCACGGTGCTCGTGATCGTGGTCGTGGTCGTGGATGTGCTCGGTGCCGTCGCTGTGGCGGTGGAAGCGGCCCATCAGCTCGTCCCCTCGACGCTGCCCGCCACAGCGATGTCGATCGATGCGATCTGCAGCTCCTCGCCGCTCACCAGCTCCACGTCGAGACCCTCGCACACCGAGCAGGCCAAGACCGGCCAGTCGAGCGTGGTCTCTCGCCCACAGGATCGACAGCGCACCACCGCCGGCACGTGCTCGATCGCCAGCTCGCAGCCCTCGAGGCTGGTGCCCGTCGTGAGCATCTCCCAGGAGAACTGGAGCGAGTCGGGCACGACCTGGCGCAGGTAGCCGATGCGCACGTCGACCCGGCGAACCGGACGCCCGTCGGCTCGCTCGTCGACGGTGGCGCAGATGGCCTGGCAGAGGGAGAGCTCGTGCATGCGCTCAGACCGATGCCCGACCGAGGGTGACCGCGGCCTCGCGGTGCAGGCGGCCGAAGTTGTAGTAGGCCGCGCAGGCGCCCTCGGAGGAGACCATGCAGGTGCCGATGGGCGTCTCGGGCGTGCAGGCGGTGCCGAACACCTTGCACTCCCACGGCTTGATGACGCCCTTGAGCACCTCGCCGCACTGGCAGGCCTTGGGGTCAGCCACCCGCACGCCAGGCACTGCGAAGCGCAGCTCGGCGTCCCACGGTGCGAACTCGTCGCGCAGCTTGAGCGCGCTCTGGGCGATGAACCCGAGACCGCGCCACTCGAAGTGCGGTCGGAGCTCGAACACCTCCGCGAGGAACTGGAGCGCCCGGGGGTTGCCCTCGTCGCGCACGATGCGGGTGTACTGGTTCTCCACCTCGCAGCGCCCCTCACTGATCTGCGTGAGCAGCATGGCGATGGCCTGCAGGATGTCGAGCGGCTCGAAGCCAGCGGTCACCAGAGGCTTGCCGTAGTCCTGCGTGACGAACCGGTACGGGTGGTTGCCTACCACCGTGGACACGTGCCCGGGGCCAAGGAAGCCGTCGAGGCGCAGATCCGGTGAGTCGAGGATGGCCTTGATCGGCGGCACGATCGTGACGTGGTTCGAGAAGACGCTGAAGTTCATCACGGCGTCATCGCGGGCCTTGACGAGCGTGACCGCCGTGGACGGCGCGGTCGTCTCGAAGCCCACCGCGAAGAACACGACGTCGCGGTCGGGGTTGTCGACGGCGATCTTGAGCGCATCGAGCGGCGAGTAGACGAAGCGCACGTCGGCGCCGCGCGCCTTCGCCTCGAGGAGGGTGCCGTTGCCGCCGGGCACCCGCATCATGTCGCCGAAGCTGGTGAAGATCACGCCGGGCGTCTCGGCGACGGCGATGGCGTCGTCGATCCGACCCATGGGGATCACGCACACCGGACAGCCCGGGCCGTGCACCAGCTCCACGTTCTGGGGCAGCACGTGCTCGATGCCGTGGCGGTAGATCGTGTGGGTGTGCCCGCCGCACACCTCCATGAACTTGTAGTGCCGCTCGGTGCCTGCCAGGTCCCGGATCCGGGCCAGCACGGTGCGCGCGGCCACCGGATCGCGGTACTCGTCGACGAACCTCATCGCTCGCTCCTCACGTTGCCGTCCCCCTGAGCATCTCCATCTCGTCGTCGAGGCCGGAGCCCATGAGCTTCAGCGACGCCAGCGCGACGGCGGCTTCCGCTTCGTCGATCTTGGACATCGCGAAGCCGACGTGGATGAGCACCCAGTCGCCCGGCTCGAGCACCTC
>JBKJSO010000143.1:0-2949 GCA_046595835.1 Acidimicrobiales bacterium
GGGCGCTGAACGGCGTTGACGCGCTCTACGCCACCGTGCAGATGCCCAAGGGCATCCCGGTGGCCACCGTCGCCATCGACGGTTCGATGAACGCCGCCATCCTCGTGGTGGAGATGCTCGCCATCACCGACGCGGACCTGGCCCAGCGCCTCGCCGATCACCGCATCGAGATCGCCGGCTGATCATCGGCCGGCGGCCCGTCAGGGCTAGCTCAGTCGGCGAAGGTGGGCTGACGGTCTTCCCACCACGGCGTCTCCCAGTCGGATGCCGTGGGGGCGAGCACGGGCACGACAACCTCGACGGCCGCGGCCGCGTCGGCCGATGCCGGCTCGCGATCGGTGTCGCCGGAGCGGGCGGATGCCTTGGTCTCGGCCTTGGCCGCCTTCTGGAGCGCCTTCAGCTGCCGCTTGGGCAGTGCGGGCCGCGACGCCGCGGTGCGGACCCCGCCGGCGAACATCGCGCACGACATGCAGTACGGCGGCTTCTTCGGGCCGAAGGCGTAGACAAGGCAGTCGCCACACCACGCCGCTCCGCAGCGACCGCACAGGCCGGCGCCTCGCTCGTGGGGATGCTTCGCACAGCTGTCCATCACTCGCCTCTTCCCTTGCAGGTCCAAACCGTCAGGTCACGATAACGGTCCGTCCGCCGCCGATCTTGAGCCAAACGGCCCACTTGGGGTCGCTTTCGCTCGGTGGGTCGCCACACAGAACTTCTCCAGTGGTGATGCAATCGCCTGCCTGCCTGGCTGGGGTTCGGCCTCAGTGGGAGGATGTCGAGATGCCTGGCCCCCACCTTCCCAACGTGCTGGCGGCGCGCTACGCCAGCATGCCGATGGTCGAGCTGTGGTCGCCCGAGCACAAGGTGGTGCTCGAGCGTCAGCTGTGGGTGGCGGTGCTGCGGGCCCAGCGCGACCTCGGTCTCGACATCTCGGAGGCGGCCATCGACGATCACGTCGCCGTCATCGACAAGGTCGATCTCGACAGCATCGATGCGCGTGAGCGGGTCACGAAGCACGACGTGAAGGCCCGCATCGAGGAGTTCTCGGCGCTGGCCGGCCACGAGCTGATCCACGCGGGCATGACGTCGCGCGACCTCACCGAGAACGTGGAGCAGCTCCAGGTGCGTGCCGCGCTCACGCTCGTGCGCGACCGGATGGTCACCGCCCTGGCCCGCCTCGCCGACCGCGCGGCGGAGCACGCCACGCTGGTCATCGCCGGCCGTAGCCACAACGTGGCCGCGCAGGCCACCACGATGGGCAAGCGCTTCGCCAACGCCGGTGAGGAGCTGCTGCAGGCGCTGCGCCGGGTGGAGGAGCTCCTCGCCCGCTACCCGCTCCGGGGCATCAAGGGCCCCGTCGGCACGCAGCAGGACATGCTCGACCTCCTCGGCGGGGCCGACCGCGTGGCCGCGCTGGAGGCGGCCGTCGCCGAGCACCTCGGCTTCGAGGCGGGGCTCACCAACGTCGGCCAGGTGTACCCGCGCTCGCTCGACCTCGATGTCGTCGCCGCCCTCGTGCAGGCGGCGGCCGGGCCGGCCAGCTTGGCCACCACGATCCGCCTGATGGCCGGCATCGAGCTGGCCACCGAGGGCTTCCAGCCTGGCCAGGTGGGCTCGTCGGCCATGCCCCACAAGATGAACAGCCGCTCGTGCGAGCGGATCAACGGCCTCACCGTCGTGCTGCGCGGCTACCTGTCGATGGTGGGCGAGCTGGCCGGCGATCAGTGGAACGAGGGCGACGTGTCGTGCTCGGTCGTGCGTCGCGTGGCACTCCCCGATGCCTTCCTCGCCGCTGACGGGCTCTTCGAGACGTTCCTCTCGGTGCTCGACGGCTTCGGGGCCTATCCGGCTGTGATCGCCCGTGAGCTCGAGCGCTACCTGCCCTTCCTCACCACCACGAAGGTGCTGATGGGCGCGGTGCGCGCTGGGGTGGGGCGCGAGGTGGCCCACGAGGCCATCAAGGAGCACGCGGTGGCGGTGGCCCTCGGGATGCGCGAGCACGGCGCCGCCCACAACGACCTGCTCGACCGGCTGGCGGCTGATGATCGCCTGCCGCTCGATCGTGCCGCCCTCGACGCCCTGGTGGGCCAACCGCTCACCTTCGTGGGTACAGCGGTCGCCCAGGTCGACGCCTTCGTGGCCCAGGTGGCCGACGTGGTGGCTCGTCATCCCGAGGCGGCGGCCTACCGTCCCGAGCCGATCCTGTAGTCCCGTATTGTGGGGGGCGTGACGCTCCCTCTCCCGCACATCTACTCCGGCAAGGTCCGCGACATCTACGCCGTCGGCGACGACCAGCTCCTCATGGTCACGTCCGATCGCCTGTCGGCGTTCGACGTCGTGCTCGACGAGCCGATCCTGCACAAGGGTCGCGTGCTCACCGCCATCTCGTCCTACTGGTTCGAGGTGCTGGCCGACGTGGTGGGCAGCCACCTCGTGTCCACCGACCTCACCGATCTGCCCGCCGAGGTCGCGGCGACTGATCCGGATCTCGCGGGCCGGATCATGCTGTGCCGCAAGGCCGAGATGCTCTCCATCGAGTGCATCGTGCGGGGCTACCTGTCGGGTTCGGCGTGGAAGGAGTACCGCACGAGCGGCACCATGCACGGTCAGGCGCTGCCGTCGGGCTTGCAGGAGAGCGACCAGCTCCCCGAGCCGGTGTTCACGCCGTCGACCAAGAGCGACGTGCACGACGAGAACATCTCCTTCGACGCAGCCGTGGATCTGGTTGGCGTGGAGCTGGCCACCAAGGCCCGCGACATCTCGCTCGAGCTCTACTCGCGCGGCGCCGCACTGGCCCGAGAGCGGGGGATCATCATCGCTGACACGAAGTTCGAGCTGGGTCTCGTCGATGGCGAGCTCGTGCTGTGCGACGAGGTGATGACGCCCGACTCCAGCCGGTTCTGGCCGCTCGACGAGTGGAAGCTCGGCGGCGTGACGCCGGGCTTCCACTCG
>JBKJSO010000266.1:0-19541 GCA_046595835.1 Acidimicrobiales bacterium
AGCAGCTCCTGGTTGGTGGTGACGTCGCCGCGCGCGGCATCCACCACCGAGCCACCGGAGCCCACGACGGCCACGAGTCCCGGCACATCGAGACCGGCCGGGTCGACGACCGCACCCCGGACGTCACTCACCGCGATGACCTTCACGCCTCTGTCGTGGAGCTCGCGAGCCGTCCACGAGCCGACGTTGCCGAACCCCTGGATGGCCACGCGCTGGGTGGCGAGGTTGAGGCCGTGGTGCGTGCAGTAGGCCTCGAGGACGTACACGCAGCCACGCCCGGTGGCGGCTTCGCGCCCCGGTGCGCCGCCGAGGTCGAGAGGCTTGCCGGTGACGATCCCAGGGCTGTACCCGTGGCTCGACGAGAAGGCGTCCATCATCCAGGCCATGGTCTGAGCGTTGGTGTTCACGTCGGGCGCGGGGATGTCTCGATACACGCCGAGGATGTGCTGGATGCCGTTGGTGAAGCGACGGGTGAGCCGCTGGAGCTCGCCCTGGCTCATGCCGCTCGGATCGACCTCCACGCCGCCCTTTGCGCCGCCGAAGGGCAGGTCGAGCAGGGCGGTCTTCCACGTCATGAGCGACGCTAAGGCCCGCACCTCGTTGAGGTCCGCTGTGGGGTGGTAGCGGATGCCACCCTTGTACGGCCCGCGCGCGCAGTTGTGCTGCACCCGGTAGCCCCGCACCACGATGAGGTCGCCGTCGTCGAGACGGACCGGCACCTGCACGGTGAGCTCGCGATATGGCGTGGTCAGCACGGCATGCAGCTCAGCGTCGAGGTCGAGCAGCATCGCGGCCTGGGTGAAGTACTGGTTGACGGCTTCGTGGGCCCGCAGCTCAGCCATCCGCGGAGGCTAGACGTCGAAGGTCCCGGCGGGCACCGTCGTGCTGTAGCTGCTGGCGACGGCGCGCTGGCCCCCGGAGTCGAGGAGCAGCTGGGCGCCGTCGGGCGACAGGCAGATGGTCTCGGCGCCCGGCCCGGACGGGTCGATGGGCGTTCCCGCCTTCGGCGCGGCGATGAGACAGGTGGCGTCAACCTCGGCGATCGTGCGGCGCTCGACCGACAGGTCGAACTGATCGGCCGAGGCGAGGAGCTCGTCGGTGAAGGTCTGCAGGGCCTCAGCGCTGAAGCCGCCGGCTCCGGGAAGGGAGCCCTGTGCTCGAGTGCAGCGGAGGTGGTCGCCGGGTTGGCCATCCTTCGGGAGCGCACATCGATAGGCGACCGTGCCCCGCACCACCTGGCTCTGCACGAGGAGACCGGCGGTCACGACGTCGATGCGGTGGTTGGGTGGTTGCTGCGACACGGTGAGGGAGGACCCGCCCGTGCCCTCGTAGGTCACCTGGAAGGTGGCCGACGCACCGCGCGCCGCGAGCGCGAGCACCTCGGCCACCTTGTCGCTCACGTGGGCGGTTCGGGCGGCGGCGCGGATCTGGTCGGCCCGCCGCCCGCCGCTGCCGCTGTTGCTGGTGCATCCGGTGCTGAGCGCGGCGACGAGGGCGGCTCCGACGAGCGCGGCGACGAACCGGAGGGGCGCGGTGGTCGGGGGCATCGGGGCCGGAGCGTACCCACGGGTAGCCTGTCGACCGATGTCGACTCCGCCTCCCGCTCCCGCACGGGCCGACGAACCCTTCGGCGACCCGTGCGGCGAAGCCGCGGTCGGGGGGCCATCGGGGTCGCGGCTTCGCTCCGTGCTGCTCGGCGTCGGGGTGGGCGCCGGTGTCGGGGTGGCCGCCGTGGCCATCGCCTTCTCGATCGTCGCCATCCCGATCTTCATCGTCGCGTCCACGGAACCAGGATCGGGCCTCAACCGGAGCCTCGTGCGCACGGGCCTGTTCCAGGTGGCCCTCCCGTTCGGGGGCCTCACGGGGGTCGTCGTCGGGGTCCTGGTGGGCGTCTGGTACGCGCGGGGTGGCCGCCTGCCCACCGATCGCACACCGCTCGACCTCTGAACCCGATCGGCGCGAGCGTCGGTATCGTGGCCGAGATGGCCGAACCCCTGAGCCTCCTGTCGATCCACGCCCACCCCGACGACGAGTCGTCGAAGGGGGCGGGCACCGTCGCCAAGTACCACGCCGAGGGCGTCCGCACGGTCCTCGTCTGCTGCACCGGCGGCGAGGAGGGCGACATCCTCAACCCCGCCATGGATCGCGATGAGGTGCGGGCCGACATCGGCGCCGTGCGGCGGGCTGAGCTCGACCAGGCCGCGGCCATCATCGGCTACGACGAGGTGGTGATGCTGGGCTACCGCGACTCAGGCATGCCCGACAGCGAGGCCAACGCCCACCCGGATTGCTTCGCGGGCGCGCCGATCGACGAAGCGGTCGACCGCCTGGTCGCGATCATCCGCCGCACCCGGCCGCAGGTGGTGCTCACCTACGGCGATGAGCAGGGCGGCTACCCGCACCCCGATCACCTCCGCGTCCACGACATCACCCGGCCCGCCATCGACCGGGCTGCCGACCCTGCGTGGCATCCCGAGGTCGGCGAGCCGTGGCAGGTCGCCAAGGTGTACTACTCGGTCTGGTCGAAGCGCCGCATCGAGCTCACCCACGCGAAGTACCTCGAGCTCGACCTCGAGTCGCCGTACAGCAAGGAGTGGTTCGAGCGGCCCTGGCAGGACCACCGCATCACCACGATGGTCGACATCGAGGGCTTCGCCGAGGTGCGCTTCGATGCCCTCCTCGCCCACCAGACCCAGATCGACCCGGCCTCCCCCTTCTGGTTCGGGTTGCCGCGGGAGGTCGCGTCGGCGATCCATCCCTACGACGACTACATCCTCGCCGCCAGCACCGTCGAGGTGGTCACGCCGGAGTCTGACCTCTTCGCTGGGCTTCGCAGTGAGGCCAACGTCCACTGATGGCGGAGCTCCTAAGCCAGGACTGGCTTGATCTGCAGCACCGTCTCGGGGCCGGGCTCCCCGAGCGGCCGGGTGCGTCGGCTCGCCTGCAGATCGTCGTCACCGGCGGCCCCAGTGGCGACGTGAGCTACGGGCAGGGGATTGAGGACGGTCGCCTGGTGCGCTGTGCGCTCGGTATCGACAGCGACGCCGAGGTCACCCTCACGGAGACCTGGGACGACGCCGTGGCCATCGCCAGTGGTGCGCTCGACGCCAACGTGGCCTTCATGCAGGGCCGGGTGAAGGTCGTCGGGAGCATGGGTGCGCTGATGGCAGTGATGCCGGTCACCCAGAGCCCGGAGTACCGGGCCCTGGTGGCCGAGCTCGCCGCGCAGACCGAGGTCTGACTCCTACCGGGAGCTCAGCCCTTGTCGGCGCGCGCCACGACCGTGATGGTCGCCTTGTGGCCGGGGGCCTCGAGATCTCGATAGGGGATCTTGCCGGGTTCCGTCAGCACCATCGTGGTGTCATCGCCCGGGTGCAGGCGCCCCGTGTCGAAGCGCTTCTCGGCCGTGAACGAGTGCAGGCCTGTGCCCTTGTTGACGAGGAGCACCACATCGCCAGCGGTGATCGTGAGGGTCGGCGGCGCGAATCCGGAGTCGTCAACGGTGATCGTGTGATCGGGCGACAGGTCGATCTCGGCGAGGTCGCGCGGGGTGGGCGAGCTGGGCTTCGCATCACCGCAGCCCGCCAGCAGGAGAAGCACGGAGACCAGGATCGGCGCACCGATCCGCGAGACCGCCCGCCGCATCAACCGGCGCGCTGGAGGTCGCGGAGGGGCCGGTAGCCGATCCGGTGGACGTCGGCCCGCTCGAGCATGGTGCGCAGCGAGTGGTCCGTGGCCACGAGATCGTGGTCGTCGACGCGAGCGGCCCAGTCCTCCGACAGCGAACGCAGCTCGGGCGTGTCGACCGCGGGGTGCACGTAGACCTCGGTGACGCCGGGCCTGAGCTCGCCGATCACCCGCTCGATGGTGCGACGCGACCCCACGCCGCGCACGTGCACGAAGTGGTCCGGGAACACCACCCCCTCCTCGGCCGCCAGCCGACGGAACGGAAACCCGATGGCCCGCTCGCTCGATGCCCCGGAGAGCCGCAGCGGCAGGCCGAAGTCCACGGCGAGGTCGAGGTAGACATCGAAGAACTCCGGGCGCAGCTGCAGCGTGCCCATGTGGCTGTCGAGGTGGCTGACGTCGAAGCCCCAGAGGATGGCTCGCTCCACCTGGGCTCGGAGCTCGCGCCGAACCTCGTCGAGGTCGGCGTGGTCCCACACGTCGCCGACCGTGCGGGGGAACCCGCCGTCGCCGTCGAGCAACGAGGGGGTGTGGGTGATGGGGCCCCACCGGTACCGCTCGTGCTCGGCGTTGAGGGTGAGGTGCACGCCGACGTCCTCCCCGCGGTAGCGCGATGCTGCGTCGCGGGCCCAGGGGCACGGAACCATCAGCGTGGCGCTGGTGGCGACGCCGTCGCGCAGCGCCTCGTACGTGCCCAGGTTGGCCGCGTGGCAGAGGCCGAGGTCGTCGCAGTTGATGATGAGCACTCGGTCCTCGGCACTGAACCCGAGGCGCTCGACGAGGGTGCTCGACCCGGTGGACGTCACGGCGCCGACGCTACCGGGTGCCCACCGCGCTCCGGTGCTGGCCGGTCAACCTGGTGGCGGTCCGATGGGCACGTCGGTGCTCCCGCACACGGGCCAGAGGCCGCGGTGGGCGGCCTTGGCCTCTGCCTCGGCTCGGTCGAGCTCCGCCTGCCGGGTGACGTTCGGTTCGAACGGCCGGGCCTCGGCGTAGCCCTCCTGCACGAGGAGGAGGTTGATGTGCACGCTGTCGCTGGTGCGGAACACGTAGGCAAGCAGTCGGCCGTATCGATCGCGAGCTTCCACATCACGCTCGAGGCGCACCGGCGTGCCCGGCGGCAGGAGCTCCGCCATGCGCTCCTTGGCCTTCGTGCCGAAGCACTCCACCGGCCGATCGCGCGCCACGGACTCGGGGGTGTCCATCCCGATGAGGCGAACCCGTTCCCTGGCGCCCGCGATGCGCACCTCGATGGTGTCGCCGTCGATGGGACGCACCACCACGGCGGCTCCCGCGGCGTTGGACGGCGCGCCGGTCCGACCCGACGACGAGCACGCCGCGAGGAGCGCCCAGAGGGCGATGATGGCGACCTTGCGCATGAGACCGACCTCCCGCAGGGGGCGGATGGTGGCCGACCTGCGCCGGCGAGCGATGGACCGCCGGCTAGAGGCGTTCGATGATGGTGCCGGTGCCGATGCCGCCACCGCAGCACATCGACACGAGGCCGTAGCGACCGCCCGTGCGCTCGAGCTCGTGGAGGGCCTTGGTGAGCAGCACGGCCCCCGTTCCGCCGAGGGGGTGGCCGAGCGCGATGGCGCCGCCGTTGGGGTTGGTCTGCTCCGGGGAGAAGCCCAGCTCCTTCTGCCACGCGAGCACCACCGAGGCGAACGCCTCGTTGATCTCGCAGACGTCGATGTCGTCGACGCCGAGGCCGGTGCGCTCGAAGAGCCGCTGGGTGGCGTCGATCGGGCCGGTGAGCATGAGGACGGGATCCACGCCCACCAGGCAGGTGTCGACGATGCGGGCCCGAGCGCGCAGGCCGAGCGCGTCCGCCCGTTCGGCGGTCATGAGCAGCACGGCGGCGGCACCATCGGAGATCTGGGAGGAGGAACCGGCGGTGTGGACGCCGTCAGGGCGGGCCACGGGCTTGAGCTCGGCGAGCTTCTCGAGCGAGGTCTCGCGGAGGCCCTCGTCACGGGTGACGCGATGCGTGGTGCCGGTGGGCTTGCCCTCCTCGTCGACGTCGGGGGCGTCGATGGGAAGGATCTGGGTGCCGAAGCGGTCCTCGGCCCAGGCCTGGGCGGCGAGCTCCTGCGAGCGGAACCCGAAGGCGTCGGTGTCGGCGCGGGTGATGCCCCACTTGTCGGCAATGCGCTCGGCGCCCTCGAACTGGGAGGTCATCTCGTACTGCGGGAAGTAGGTCTTGGGGATCGGGATGCCGAGGCCGAGGTCCTTGCGGCCACTGGAGCCGATCGGCACCCGGCTCATCACCTCGACGCCGCAGGCCACCGCCGCGTCGACCACGCCGCCAGCCACCAGGGCGGTGCCGAGGTTGGTGGCCTGCTGGGACGAGCCGCATTGGGTGTCGACGGTGGTGTTCGCCACCGACTGGGGCAGGCCGGCGGTGAGCCATGCGGTGCGGCCCACGTTGAAGGCTTGCTCGCCCACCTGGCTCACGCAGCCGGTGATGACCTGGCCGATGGCCTGCGGGTCGATCCCCGAGCGTTCGACGACGGCCCGCTGAACGGCCGCCAGCAGATCGGCCGGGTGAACGGAGGAGAGACCGCCGCCGCGGCGGCCGACGGGGGTGCGGACAGCTTCGACGATCACGACATCAGACATGGGCGAAACCTATCCGGACGAAGCGGCCACCGGCACTACCGGCGTCGGCGTCCGCCAGCCGCCTCGAGGACGAGCAGCAGGGCCGCCGCTCCAACGAAGGCCACGAAGATCGACCCCAGATCGAGCTTGTCGAACGTGCGGATCGGATCGCCCGTGGCGAAGCGCGACACGGCTCCGGCGAACAGCGCCCCCAGCACCCCGATGGCGATCGTGCCAAGGCACCCTCGCCGGGGGGTGCCGACGGCCCGTTGGGCCAGGGCGCCAGCGATCAGGCCCACGATGCACCACGCGAGGATTCCCATCGGGTCGTGACCGTAGCGGGCCGAGGTCAGGCGGCGGAGCGTCGATGGGTGGGGTGCTCCCGAGGCCTGACCCGCTCGGCCGGGCGGGCCTCCGTGCTGGGGGTGGCGGCCATGGCGGCCTGGAGCGATGCCCGTGCTGCGGCGATGCCCTTGCGGCCCGCTTCACGGATGCTGTCGTCAAGCCGCCAGGACGGCGGGACCTCGAGGAGGGTGAGCTGACGTGCCATGTCCCCTAGTCAACCCACGGGGTGTGACAGTCATGCCTGCTGAAGGGTTGACGTCCGTCACAGTGGCGCGAATGCCCTGGTCAGGGCGTTGGGGCTCCGCTCACACGGGCGCGCCTGGGGCCACGAGCGGCCAGGGACAGGTGCGCTCCACGAGGTGCGCCAGCTCGAGGAGCAGGGCGTCCTCGTGGTGGCGACCCATGATCTGCATGCCCACAGGGAGGCCCTCGACTGGGGTCACTGGGATCGAGACGGCCGGGTTCCCGCAGATGTTGGCGGGGATGGTGAGGGCGCCATTGTTCTCGGGGCCCACCTTTTGGTCGCCGACCCTCGTGTTCATCTGCACCTCGGCCGGATAGGCCACGTCGGGGTTGGTGGCGGAGATCACGAAGTCGACCTCGTCGAAGAGGGCCGCCATCGTCTCGTTGGCGTTGATGCGGGCCAGCTCGGCCTGGGCGGACATCTCGAGGTTCATGGCCTTGTCGGCGAAGTCGAGACCGAAGGCGATCTGCTTTGAGAGGAGATCAGCGCAGCGGGGCCAGAGGTCGATGAGGTCGGCCCGCAGGGTGGCCAGGTTGGTGATCGCCCACTCGAGGCCGAGCCCGGGCATCTGCACCGGCACGTCGACGATCACGAGCCCGGCATCGCGGGCAAGGGCCTCGGCGGCCTCGCGCACCGACGCCTGCACCTCCGGTCGCACCGTCGCCGAGCCGAGGGTGGGGGAGATGACCACTCGCTTGCCGGTCAGGTCGTAGCTGCCGAGGTTGCGCTCCCAGCCCTCCACCTTCGGCAAGCTGTAGGGGTCGCGGCTGTCGTAGCCGGCGCACACGTCGTAGAAGCGAGCGATGTCGCGCACCGACCGGCTGAGGCAGCCGGTGACCACCGTGAGCGGGGAGATCATCGTGCGCGGGCCGCGGGGGATGCGCCCAGCGGTGCCCTTCATGCCCACCAGCCCGTTGAAGGCGGCGGGGATCCTGATGGACCCGCCCCCATCGCCGCCGGTGGCGAGCGGCAGCACGCCGCCCGCGACGGCGGCTGCGGAGCCGCCGGAGGAGCCGCCTGCTGTGCGGCCGTGCCGCCACGGGTTGTGCGTGGTGCCGTTCAGGCGGGTGGTGCTCACGTTGAGGCCACCGAACTCGCTGGCGGTGGTCTGGCCGACGAGGACGGCACCTCCGTCGTCGACGAGGCGCGTGATCTTCGTCGAGGTGTAGGTGCCGATGCGGTCCTTGAACACCAGTGAAGCCTCGGTGTTGGGCCACCCGGCAACGTTGTCGAGCTCCTTGACGCCCACCGGCATCCCGCCGAAGGGCTTCTGGACGTCGGCGGTGGCGGCGCTTGCCCGAGCCTGATCGGCGTCGAGGAACGAGATGGCGTTGAGCTCGCTGCGCTCGATGGCGCCGAGCACGAGCTCAAGCTCCTCGGCCGGGGTGCGCTCACCGTACCGGAAGGCATCCATCAGGGAACAAGCATCGCCGAGCCACGGAGTGTCAGTCATGCTGGCAATCATTCACCGCGCGGGGCCGTGGCGCCTGCCAGGTAGGTTCGCCGGCGTGGATGCCACCGCTTGGCTCGGCTTGGAGCCGACGCACAACCCCATGCGCTGGGTGCTCCCCGTCACGCCGGGGATCTCGACCGGCCACCAGTTCCTCTTCGGCGGCTGCGGCCTCGGCGCGGCCATCGCCGCGATGGAGGCGGCCTCCGGCCGGCCCGTGGTGTGGGCCACCGCGCAGTACCTCTCGTACGCCAACCCGCCCAGCATCATGGACATCGACGTCACCATCGCCGTCGAGGGCCGGCAGGTCACCCAGGCCCGTGCGGTGGGCCACGTGGACGACCGCGAGATCCTCACCGTGAACGCGGCGCTCGGCGAGCGACCGATGGACTCCGACGGGCAGTGGGCCGAGCGGCCAGACGTGCCGGCGCCCTCCGAGTGCGGGCCGCGGATGCCGCGGTTCCCAGGTGCGGAGTCGATCATGGACCGCCTCGACACGCGGCTCGCGTCCGCACGCGACTTCATGGAGCTCCCGGGGCCCGGCATGCCTGGCGGTCGCTCCGCGCTGTGGGCCCGGATCCCCGAGGTGCTCGAGATGTCCGCCGCCACGCTGGCCATCCTGGGGGACTACGTGCCCTTCGGCATCGGCCAGGCACTCGGGGAGCGGGCCGGTGGCAACAGCCTCGACAACACCCTGCGGGTGGGCCGACTGGTCCCCACCGAGTGGGTGCTGCTCGACATCCGGGTCCACGCCGTGCGCAACGGCTTCGGGCACGGCGACGTGCACCTCTGGGCCGACGACGGCACGCTCCTAGCCACGGCGAGCCAGTCCACCATCGTGCGCTTCTGGAAGGAGTAGCTGGCCTTCGGAGGGTGGAGCTGGGCGAGGAACTAGAACAGGTTCTAGTCTCCGGGCATGCGACGGTACGAGGGGCGCGTGGCGCTGGTGACGGGGGCGGGCTCGGGGATCGGCCGAGCCACTGCGCATCGCCTGGTCGACGAGGGCGCCCGTGTGCTCGGCGCCGACCTCTCGGGTGAGGGGCTCGACGCCACGGTCGCCGGCGCGACCCACCCGGAGGCGGTCACGGCGTTCGTCGGCGATGTCACGGATCCGGGCTTCGCGCCCGCGGCCGTGGAGGCCGCCTGTGGCCTCGCGGGCCGTCTCGACCTGCTGGTGAACGCAGCGGGGATCCTGCGCTTCGAGCACTCCCACGAGGCCGACATGGATGCATGGGAGCGGATCCTCGCCGTAAACCTCACCGGAGCCTTCCGCTGCTGTCGGGCTGCCCTGCCCGCTCTGCTCGACGGTGGCGGTGCCATCGTGAACGTGGCCTCCACCTCCGCGCAGTTCGGGCACCCCTGGGCGGCCGCCTATGCGTCGTCCAAGGGCGGTCTGCTGGCGCTGAGCAAGACCCTCGCCGTGGAGTACGCCAAGCAGGGCCTCCGGGTGAACGCGGTGTGCCCCGGCTCCATCGAGACGCCCATCACCGATGCCTTCCACCTGCCTGAGGGGGCTGACGGCAAGCTCCTCCACCGCATCATGTCGCTCACCGGGATGGCGCAGCCGGCCGTGGTGGCGGCGGCGATCGCCTACCTCGGCTCCGACGACGCTACCCACGTCAACGGCGCCGAGCTCCGCATCGACGGTGCCACGCACTCATGACCGCCGACCGCCCCCTCCGGTTCTGCTACTCGGCCACCTTCTCGCGCGCGGAGGAGCTCGTGCCGCTGGCCCGAGCCGGCGACGAGCACGGCTGGAGCACCCTCACCGTGTCCGACCACCTCATCAACCCGGTGGCCACCCGCTCGACCTACCCGTACACGAAAGACGGCACGCGCCGCTGGGAGATGGGCACGCACTGGCCCGACCCCTGGGTGACGATCGGCCACCTTGCCGCGGTCACCACCCGCCTGCGCTTCCTCACCACCGTCTACATCCTCCCGCCCGCACGCCCGTGCACGTCGCCAAGCAGGTGGGCACTGCGGCCGTGCTGTCGGGCAACCGCGTCGACCTCGGGATCGGCATGGGGTGGATGGAGGAGGAGTTCGACCTGATGGGGGTGCCCTTCGGCAAGCGGGGGAAGCGGGCCGACGAGATGCTCGAGGTCATGCGCGCCCTCTGGACCGGCGAGATCGTGGAGCACAACGGCGAGCACTTCGACGTACCGCCGCTGGAGATGCTGCCTGCGCCGACCGCACCGGTGCCGATCATCGTGGGCGGCTTGTCGGAGGCGGCGCTGCGCCGCGCTGCTCGCAACGACGGCTGGGTGAGCGACCTGCACACGATCGACGAGCTGGCGGCCATCCGTCGCCAGATCGACGGGTACCGGGCGGAGTACGGCCGGAGCGAGGAGCCGTTCGCCATGTACGGCTCGGTGAAGGACGCCTGGGACCTCGACGGCTATCGCCGGGTGGCCGAGGCCGGCGTAACGCACCTCGTCACCATGCCCTGGTACTTCTACGCGGGCGCCGACGCCGACTTGGCCGGCAAGCTCGACGGCATCAAGCGCTTCTCGGACGACATCATCACGCGGTGGTGAGCGCCGGTTCGGATCCGCCGTGATCGGGCAGGCACGCGACACGGGGAACCGACATGGCCTCACCGGTGGTCCGGGAGGCACGCCCGTGATGTTCCTGCACCGGAACTGGCTGCCAAGGCCGCCCCTGCGTTCTTCGACCTCGAGCTGAACGGTCGTCACAGCGCGCTGGGCGTGATCCGGGCGGTCCCCGGCATCGAAGCCGTCCCCTCGGGATCGTGACGAGCAGTCGTGCATCCCGACGGACGCCGTAGCCTGGGGGCGTGACCGCGGTGTTCGACGAACCGCCTCGGGATCCGGAGGACTGGACCGAGGAGCAGTGGCGGGAGTGGTTGGCCAACGCGCCGCCTGACCCTGAGACCGGCCGCGCCCACCCGCTCTCCCGGGCTCGATCGAGCGCGGGTGGGGCGATGCTCGGCGCCGCGATGTTCGGGCTCGAGGCCGCCATCTATGGCGAGCGCCCGAAGGCGGAGATCGTGGCCGAGGCGGATGCCGATGGGCTCGATCTCGGCGACATGGATCTCGACATGGACGACCCATCGAGCTCGCGCATCACGCTCCCGCGCGACTCCTGAGCCCGCGCTCCGTCCGTCCGGCTCAGGTGGAGAGGGTCTTGAAGATCCACTCGCGCGTCGTCACGCACTGCAGGGTGTCGGTGTTGCCGAAGGTGCGCATGTGGTTGTCGACGATGGCGATCTGGTCCATCAGGCGCTCGGGCTGGCCGGCACAGCCGAAGAGCCGTGTGAGGTCGAGGATCTCCCCGTCGCTGGCCACGGCCTCGTAGACGATGCCCCGCACGGAGGGCGCATCTGGGGTGATGGCGCGCAGCACCTGGTTGCGCACGTAGAGCACGAAGGGGTGGAGCTCGAAGGTGAGAGGGGTGTGCTCGCCGTGCCAGATCCGGTAGAAGTCGGCGTCGGTGACGGCCTCGCCTTTGTCGAAGAACGTGAGGATCGACATGCCGGGCGACTGGTACCCGTCGGGCCAGCTCCGGTTGGCACCCCAGGCCTTGGCGATCGACTCCGCCACGATCCAGCCGTGCGCCTGTGCGCCGGCCGTGGCGATCGCCTCCTCGTGCGGGCCGCGGTTGTCGTAGCTGTCGAGCCAGATCGACAGGCTGCCGCACAGCAGCGACCCGTCGGGCATGGCCCCGGTGCGCAGCACCTTGCCGGCTGGCTCCTCCACCTCGATGCGCAGCCCCTCGACACCGAGCGCCAAGAGGGCCGGCGCCACGTCGTCGAGCAGCGCCGCGCGGATGGGGTCGACGTCCTGGTCCGCACCCCGCCACAGGCCGTACACCAGCTTCTCCATCCCGGGAACCTATCTGAGGTCGCATCAGGTCGTGGCGGGCCCCAGACCGTCGGTCGTGTCACGAGATCCGTGACGATGTCCCCGATCTCGTGACGGGGGCACGGCTCGGTCGTGATGTGTCACGAGATTCGCGACGATGTCCCCGATCTCGTGACAGCCCTGATGCGTCAGGTGGGGATGAGCTCAAAGGCCACGGCGGCGCCGACACCCACCCGCTCACCTGTGGGTTCAGCCATGCCCCTCAGGAACGAGGCAGGGTCGAAGTCACCGCCGAGCCCGTCGATGTAGGCCTGGTGCGCTCGGAGGCTTGCGATGCCCAGGTCGAGGGAGTCCGTGACGTCGACGAAGTGACCCGATTCGGGTGAGGACGCGGCGAGCACGAAGCGAGTGCCGCTCCAGGGCTCGTGGCCTTCGTCGATCAGCTCGGGGAACACCCACCGGTTTCCCGCGTCACGCACGGCATCGATGAGCGAGAGGCCGAGCACCCGATGATCGACGTGGTTCCAGGCGCTCCCGGCGCTCCACTGATCTCGGAACGTCAGCGTGACGACCGCGTCGGGTCGATGACGACGAATCGCCCGGGCCAGCGCTCGGCGGAGGTCGAGGCCCGCGACCAGCGTGCCGTCGGCGAAGTCGAGGAACTCCACCGTTTCGACGCCGACGACGGCCGCGCCGGCGATCTGCTCCCCTGTGCGCACTCGTGCGCACTCGACCGGCTCGATCCCGTCGATGCCGGCTTCGCCGCGTGTGGCCAGCACCTGCACCACCGTCTTGCCCTGGGCACTCCATCGGGCCAGCGCGCAGGAGCTTCCGTACTCGAGGTCGTCGGGGTGGGCCACCACCGCGAGGCAGCGATCCCAGTCTTCCGGCACAGGCTCCAAGTCGACCATGACGGCGACGCTACCGGCGTGCCTGGGCCATGATCCTGAGATGGACCAGCGCTACGGCATGACCATCCCCTTCGACGGCGTTCCGCTTCACGCGCAGCGCGACTGGATCGTGGAGCTGGAGGAGCTCGGCTACACCGACGTGTGGTCGGCTGAGGCCAACGGTGCCGACGCCTTCACACCGCTGGCGCTCGCCTCGGTGTGGGCGCCGTCGCTGCGCCTCGGCACCGCCATCGTGCCGGCCTTCACCCGCGGGCCGGCCTGCATGGCGCAGTCGGTGGCGTCGATGGCTGACGCCGCGCCGGGCCGATTCGCCTTTGGCATCGGCACATCGTCGAACGTGATCGTCGAGGGGTGGAACGGCATCCCATTCGAGTCCCCGTATCAGCGCACCAAGGACATGGTGCGCTTCCTCCGGGCCGCCCTGGCGGGAGACAAGGTCACGATGGAGACCCCGTCGTTCAACGTGCGCAGCTTCAAGCTTGGCGTGCGCCCTGAGCAGCCGGTGCCGATCCTCATCGCTGCGCTCCGTGAGGGGATGCTCAAGCTGGCTGGGCGCGAGGGCGACGGCGCCATCATCAACTGGTTGTCGGCCGACGACGTGTCGACCGTGGCGCCGATCGTGCAGGCCGCCGGCGACGGCACGCCCAAGGAGGTGGTGGCCCGCATCTTCGTGGCCCCCACCGACGACGCTGACACTGTGCGGGGCATGGGTCGCTTCGCCATCGCCGCCTACCTCAACGTGCCGGTGTACGCCGCCTTCCACGAGTGGGTCGGCCGGGGGGAGGTCCTCGCCGACATGTGGCGGCTCTGGAAGGAGGGCGACCGCAAGGCGGCCCTCGCGGCCATCCCCGACCAGGTGGTCGACGACCTCATCGTGTGGGGCCCGCCCGAGAAGTGTCGCGAGCAGATCGGCCAGTACGTCGCCAACGGCGTGACCACCCCCGCCCTCGCGCTGTTGCCCTTCGGCATCGACACCCGCCAGGCCATCAGGGATCTCGCGCCGCGCTGAGCGAGAGGCGTGCGCCTGGGACGTGACGCGTACGGGAATCGGCACAGCTTCAGGCGATCCGGCATACCTTGGTGCCCCGTCCGGAGCACCTACGCGATGGCTGCGCTGCGCGTGACGAGGACCCGCTCGTGGTAGCTGATGCCGTGCTCGACGGTGTACATGACGCGGTCCGTCACGGTCCGGCCCGTCCTCTCGTAGACGGGATCGCAGCAAGGCGTGCCGTTGCCCCCGGGTCGGCCACGGGATCCTCTCCGGGGGGTCGGCCACAGCGATCAGCCGGGCGTGCTCGATCTTCGAGTCAGGCCGTCTGCAGCCGTGAGGGAGCGGGTCGCTCGGACCACAGCGTGTAGTGCAGCCACATCCATCCGGTGATCCCCGCGGCGGCGCAGAGGTAGTACGGCAGCGACTGCTTCTCGAGGCTGGTCGGCGAGAGAATCGCGGAGGTCATCACCGCGGCGGCGAACATGATCGTGGCGGGACGGGGCAGCACGGCCTCGCGGATGAGCACCTCGGCCACCAGGGCGAGGGCGGCGAGCCACAGGCCGGCCACGATCGTTCCGCCCACCATGCCTCGGGCGATGGGGGACAGGACGATGCCGAGCACCACGAGGACAGAGATGGCGGTTCCGCGCACGCGGCCGAACGCACCGCGGGTGCGGGCGACGAGGCCCGCGATGCCAAGGATCATCAGCACGAGGACCAGCGGCAGCAGCACCGGGAACCCGTCCCTCGCGTCGGGACCAGGTGTCGGTTCGGGCGTGACCACGGAGCTGAGCAACATCGTGGGCAGTGCCAGCATCCCGCAGAGCCCGCTCCAATGGGTGAGCTTGGTGGGCATGGCCCCTCCTTCGTCATTGAATGCGCGTGCAATGACCGCTGGGTCGCCGAAGGCCTCGACGGCCTCGCGTTCGGCCTCGTGTGGGTCGCGGTCGCCCGCGGCCATGACGTGGTGAGCGCGCTCGCGCAGATGGTCCTCGATCTCGGCCAGGATCCGGTCGGAGCGGCGCTTGGCCAGCCCGCCGCGAACCTGGGCGAGGTAGACGTCGATCAGTCCGGGCGAGGTCAAGCCGTAGTCGGCCACGGTGCCCCCCTCAGCACGGCCTCGACGGCCTGCACGTATCCGGCCCACTCGGTGCGCTTGGCGGCGAGCATGGACTGGCCCCGCTTGGTCACCGAGTACACGCGACGCTTGCGGCCGGTGGAGGTGTCCCAGTCGCTGGCCAGAAGGCCCGCCTTCTCGAGCCGATGGAGCGCCGGATAGATGGTGCCCTCGGGCATGGCGAACGTCTCGGCGCTCCGTCCCCGCAGGGCCTGGAGCACCGAGTAGCCGTGGTCAGGCCCGTCGGCGAGGATCGCCAGTAGGAGCATGTCGAGGTTGCCGCGGGCCTGGTCCGGAGCCTTCATACCTAGGAACTCTACGCCTAGAGCGACTAGGCGTCAAGCGGTGGCGACCCCGCGTCGGCGCCAAGCCACTCCGAGATGCCACTCGCGTCCGCGCCCAACAAGCCACCGCGCTCTGATTCCACGGCTGGGTCAGACCCTCGAACGCCCTGACACGGCACTCGTCGCGGCTGATCGTCGTCTGGCGGACAGCCTCGAAACGACGGGACGTAGAGTGCGCCGCATGGCCGACCTTCTGGAGATCGCAGAGCGCTTGTGGCAGGGCGATGAGTCCGTCGAGGTGGGTGGGCACCATCCCGTCACCATGGACATGCCCCTGGCCGAGGTGGCCGATCGCACGGCCTACAACGCCGCCTTCGGGAACATGGCCGCCTTCACCACTGACGAGGGGTTGCTGCTCGTCGACACCGGCAACGAGCTGTGGGCCCGCACCAACTTCGAGCGCGTCCGCGGGTGGACCGACCAGCCGCTGCACACGGCCGTGTTCACCCACGGCCACATCGACCACGTCCTCGGCATGGGCCCCTACGAGGAGGAGTCGACCGCCAACGGGTGGAGCGCGCCGCACGTGGTCGCCCATGAGCTGATGCCGGCCCGCTTCGAGCGCTACCTGCTCACCGCTGGCTACAACGGCGTGATCAACCAGCGGCAGTTCCAGTTCCCGCAGCCCTACTGGCCCACCGCCTACCGGTATCCCGATGAGCTCTACCGCGAGCACCACACCTTCACCCTCGGCGGTGAGACGTGGGAGCTCATCACGACAAGGGCGAGACCGACGACGCCACGTGGGTGTGGAACCCCGATCGCAAGGTGCTCTGCACCGGCGATCTCTTCATCTGGGCCAGCCCCAACTGCGGCAACCCACAGAAGGTGCAGCGCTATCCGAGGGAGTGGGCCATCGGCATGCGGAAGATGGCTGCACTCGGCGCGGAGGTGCTGCTGCCCGGCCACGGCTTTCCGATCCTGGGCGCCGACCGGATCCGCCAGGCGCTCAGCGACACGGCTGAGCTGCTCGAGTCACTGGTGGACCAGACGTTGGAGATGATGAACGCCGGGGCGCGCCTCGACGAGATCGTGCACGCGGTCAAGGCGCCGCAGCACCTGCTCGACAAGCCGTACCTCAAGCCCGTGTACGACGAGCCCGAGTTCGTCGTGCGCAACCTCTGGCGCCTCTACGGCGGCTGGTACGACGGCAACCCCGCCAACCTCAAGCCCGCGCCGGACGCCGTCCTCGCGGCGGAGGTGGCGTCGCTGGCGGGCGGCGCCGCCGCGCTGGCCGCCAGGGCGCAAGAGGTGGCCGCCAACGGTGATCTGCGCCTGGCTGGTCACCTGGCCGAGATGGCCGCGCTCGCCGCGCCCGACGACATCGGCGTGCACGCGGCGCGAGCCGAGGTCTTCGCCGCGCGGGCCGCCGAGGAGCGCAGCACGATGTCCAAGGGCGTGTTCGCCTGGGCCCAGCGCGAGAGCGAGAGCAGGTCCGCCGGGAGCTGAGCTACTCGGCCAGGCCGACGGGGCTGTCGTCGATGATCTGGTCGAGGTACTCGGACAGCCCGTAGCCGGTGCGGCCATCGTCGAGCGTCCACTCGGTCATGCCCTCGGAGATCCGGGTGACGAGCATGTTGCCGTCGGGGTCGGGCCGGCGGTTGCGCAGAGGGATGAGGTTGAGCACCTTGCCGGTGACCTTCCACTCCTTGTCCTTCGAGCGCAGGGTGGCCCGGATGGCCTGGTGGTAGGTGTCATCACCCTCCCAGTCGGTCTCGATCTCGAAGTCGTGGCAGAGGTGAAGCTGGCCGTCCTCCCACACGAAGCCACCACGGGTGCCGTCGCCGTCGCGTCGGGCGATGCGCGAGCCCATGAACCCGAAGTCGCTGCCGAAGTTGGCGGTGAGCCAGCGGTAGTACCAGGGGGCCTGCCAGTAGCGGGGACCCCACGAGTGGTCGCGCAGGCCGAAGCCGTCGACCTCCCACTCCTCGTCGCCGACGCGGATCGTGCCCTTGCCCGCGATGAGCTGCTCGTAGTGGCCCTTGGCGAACTCCTCGCCGGGCTTCTCGTGGGGTTCGTCGGGCTCGCCGCCGAACATCGCCGACACCCCCGTGTACTCGATGCGCACCTCGCACTCGGCGTAGGGGTTGTTGGTGAAGGCGGTCTTCGGGTCGGCCATCTGGAGCGGCTCGTCGAGGACGACGACCTTGCCGGTGTAGGAGACATCGAGCCGCTTGAACGGCTCGTGCACGTCGAAGCGGATGCCGCCGGCATCGAAGGCGTCGTTGTTGTCGATCTCGGGGCGCTTGTACATGAAGGCCACGCGCCCGCCCGGCACGTAGAGGCACACGGTCATTTCGGCGTAGCCCTCGTTGGCGCGGTTGCCACAGCGGAACCAGCCGCCGACCCCCTGCTTCGGGTCGTAGAGGTTGAAGTACATGCTCTCGTTGAAGTTCGACTCGGGGCCGAGCTCGTGCATGTACTCGTCGTGCGGTTCCAGGCGTACTCCCATGCGGGGCACCGTACTTGACCAAGCGGTCAAGTGTTGTCCCGCGTCGATGCCTCGCGCAGGTGGTCGGTGAGCTCAGCGAGGCTGGTTGACGCGTTGAGGCCGCTGGTGCTGGGCATCACGTAGACGGGCCGGCCGCCGAGCGAGCGGGTCTGCCAGCCGGCCACGGCCTTGCGGTCGACGGCGGCTCGCCAGCCGGCCAGGCCCACCGCACAAACAGCCGCCGGCTGCAGCCAGGCGCAGAGCCGATCGAGACGCTCGATCCCGGCTCGGTACTCGTCGGGGGTGAGCGCGTCGGCGCGTGGCGTGGCCCGCTTCACCAGGTCGGTCATGCCCACGCCACTCGCCAGGAGCCCGTGTCGGGGATCACGGTCGCGGTTCACGAGGCCAGCGGTGAGCGCGGCCGGCCAGAAGCGGTTGCCCGGCGTGACGAAGCCCACCCCCGCGTCGGCGGCGTGCAGGCTCGGGTTGAGGCCGCAGACGAGCAGCCGCATTGCCGCGCCGACCGTGTCGGGGAGCGTTCGGGCACGCCGGGCCCGTACCGTGAGCTGCACGTTGCCGTCCTGGTCTGTGCGCTGATCGAGGGCACCGAGGGTGAAGCCGGCTCCGGCGATCACGTCGCTGAGCCGTTCCGCCGACCAGGTCGAGAACCAGCGGCCCGGCAGGTCGTCGTCGGGGAACACGTCTCGGCCCTCGATGTCACCGCCGAAGAACGTCAGCTCGACCGGTGCGTCGACCTGCAGGCTGCGGTGCAGGTCGGCGAGCGCCATCGGCACCTCCAGGATCCCCAGGTGCACATAGGTGTTGCGAGCCCACCCACCGCCCAGCGCCCCCGGTCGAAAGGGCAGCGCCAGCAAGTCGGCCTGCACGAGCAGCGACCCTGGCGCGACCTCAGCCGTGCGCTTGAGCATGGCGCGCGCCGCGTCGAGAGCCACGGCCGGTCGGCCGAGCGCCGCCGTGTACCAACCCGGTCCGGAGCCGAGGTCGGCCACCAGACCGGGCGCCGCGAGCCGACCGAACCGTCGCGCTGCCTGAAGGAAGCGGGGAGACCGCTGTGCCTCGTACCGAGCGCTCTGCGTCTCGTAGATCTGGACCGTCGGTCGGTCCACTACAGCAGGCCGAGCTGCTCATCGCGCTGCACCCGGTCCACCACGGCCTCCCACACCACACCACCACGCTTGCCCGTCGTGCGCACCTGAAGTCGTTCGAGCGAGATGGCTCGCGCCGCGCCGCGCTCGTCACGCACGCCGACTGATCCGTCGCGCTCGCGGCGTTCGACTGTGGCCTCCTTCCACGAGCCGCCGCCGTGCTGGCGAAAGCGAACGCGGTCGCCCGGACGGAGGCCCACCGCGGCGCTCGCAGACTCTGCGAGCGCCGCGGGAGTGGGCTCCTTCGGCTTCACGCCAGGCTGTCGCGGACCCGGCGTTGGAGCTTGCGCATCCCGCCGATCCAGCGGTCGGGGTCGGTCGCCTTGCGCTGCACGTACCCGTGCACCTCAGGGTGGGGGAGGATCAAGAAGCGCTCCTCGGCCAGACCCCGACCGCTGGATCGGCGGGATGCGCAAGCTCCAACGCC
>JBKJSO010000102.1:0-3876 GCA_046595835.1 Acidimicrobiales bacterium
CGATCCCACCATGGCGCTGACCGTCGGCGAGGAGCGGGTTGAGGATGCGCCCGGCATCATCCACCGCGATGTGGCGACGCAGCGTCACCTTGCCCGTCTCGGTGTCGACGTCGACCACCGACACGTGGGCGCCGAACGGGAACGTCGGCTGCGAGGCCTGAAAGTCGGTGATCACGGCGAGCGGGTCACCAGCGTCGGATGCCTGCACCGAGAGCTCGGCCCAGGTGCGGCCGATGGTGGGCGTGCCCGCGACGTGAAAGCGCCCCGCGGCCTTGTCGAGCACGAGGTCGTCAGGGTTCGCCTCGAGCGCGTCCGCAGCCAGCTGGCGGGCCCGGGCGACCACGGCCACCGACGCCTCGTGCACGGCGGAGCCACCGAGCTGGAGCGAACGGGAGCCCATGGTGCCCTCGCCGCGCTCGACGAGGTCGGTGTCGCCGTGTACCACGGTGATCTGGTCCATCGGGATGCCGAGCTCGGCGCTGGCCAGGGAGGCGAACGCTGTGTGATGCCCTTGGCCGTGCGAGGAGCTGCCGGTGTAGACGGTGGCGGAGCCGTCGGCCTCCACCACCACCCGGGCATGCTCGGTGCCGGCGGTGGGTCCGGCCGTGACCTCCACGTAGAGGGCCACGCCGATGCCCAGCTGCACGACCTCGCCGGCGGCGCGTCGACGGGCTTGCTCGGCCCGGAGCTCGTCGTAGCCGGCGTGGTCGAGGGCCAGGTCGAGCGCCTGCTCATAGTCACCCACGTCGTAGGTGACGCCCGTGGCGGTGGTCCACGGGAAGGCGTCGGCGGGCACGAGGTTGATCCGCCGCACCTCGGTGGCATCCATGCCGATCTCGGCGGCGAAGAGGTCCATGGCCCGCTCGATGGCGGCAGTGGCCTCGGGACGCCCTGCGCCGCGGTAGGCGACGGGGCTCGTGGTGTTCGTGGTGACGGCCGTGGCGTTCACCTCGACCTTGGGGATGTCGTACGTGCCGGGGGCCATCATCCTGGTGAGGTACGGGAGGATCGACCCCATCTCCGCGTACGCGCCACCGTCTTGGAGGATGGTGAGGCGGTAGGCCTCGACCTTGCCGTCACGCCGACCGCCGATCTCGATCGTCTGGTTCTGCCCCCGCCCGTGGCCGAGGCCCACCATGTTCTCGCTGCGAGTCTCGACCCACCGCACCGGACGACCGACCTGCTTGGCCAGCCATCCGAGGAGGAGCTCCTCCGCGTAGCTGCCGATCTTGGCGCCGAACCCGCCCCCCACATCGGGCGCGATGACGCGCACCGCGGCCTTGTCGAGGCGGTAGACCTCCGCGAGCTTGTCGCGCACGCCATGGGCGTGCTGCGTGCTCGACCACTGCAGCAGCCGACCGTCGATCCATGCGGCCGCCGCAGCACGCGACTCGAGCGGCACGGCCGCCACCCGCTGGTTGACGACGTCTTGGGTGACGACCACCTCGCAGCCGTCGAAGAGGTCGTCGGTGTGGCCGAAGGCGAGCTCCACGATCACGTTGGTCCCGGCGGCCTCGTGCAGGATGACCTCGTCGCGGCGGGCCTCGACCGGGTCGACGACCGCGTGGAGCGGCTCGTAGTCGGGCCAGACGAGCTCCGCGGCGTCGACGCCCTGCTCCGGTCGCTCGCTGACGATCACCGCGATGGGCTCGCCGACGAAGCGGACGATGCCATCGGCGAGGAGCGGGCGCTTGATGGCCGCGTTGAAGATGGGCGACCCGCCCTCGAGCGGCGCGAGGTCGACGTCGGCGGCCGTGAACACGCCGAGCACCCCGGGGGCGCCGCGGGCCTCCTCCACGTCGATCGAGGTGAGGCGCGCATGGGCGATCGTGGACCGCACGTAGGTGACGTGGGCGGCGCCGTCGAGCTCGGGCAGCCGGAGATCGGCCACGTAGGTGCCGCCCTCGGTGAGCAGCTTGGGATCTTCCACACGAAGAACCCGGTTGCCGAAGATGCTCATGCCCCATCCACTCCCTGTGCGACCAGTTTGCCCACGACCCGGCGCACGCTACCGGCGCCGCAGGGGAATCCCGCGCGTCAGGGAGCGGGGGTAACCGCCGGCGCCGGCGCCGCCGCCAGGAGGGGGCCGAACGGCCACAACGCGGGGAGCTGGAGCGGTGGGAGCGGGGCGGGCAGAACGGCGTAGGCCTCCTCACCGGGAAAGGCCAGGTTGTACTGCTCGCGCGCCAGCCGCTCGATCGCCGCATCGGTGCCGAGCCGATCGATCCGCTGCTTGAACGACGCGTTCTGCTCGCGGAGCACGGCCAGGCGCTGCTGCGCCTCGGACGTGCTCGCCCGCTGATCGAGGAAGGTCTGGGTGGGGAACAGGCCGATGGCGACTGCACCGAGCACCGCCGCGCCACCTCCGGCGAAGCCGAGGAACCGCCCCAAGCGTCGCATCCCGCTCTTACGGGCATCGTCGCCCCGCTCGTCGTCTCCGAAGTCGCCGGACGCGACCGAGTCATCCCCCGGGGGCACGGCGCGCGAGCGAGGGCGACGGGGACCGCTCATCGCGTGCGGTCGCCTCCCTGGGACAGGGCGCGGGCACCCCAGAACGCGGCCGCCTGGCCCAGCTCGGTCTCGATGCGAAGGAGCTGGTTGTACTTGGCGACGCGGTCGGAGCGGGCGGGCGCGCCCGTCTTGATCTGGCCGCAGTTCGTGGCGACGGCGAGGTCGGCGATCGTCACGTCCTCGGTCTCGCCCGAGCGGTGCGACATGACGGACGTGTAGGCGGCCCGTGTGGCCATGCCCACCGTCTCGAGCGTCTCGGTGAGGGTGCCGATCTGGTTGACCTTGATGAGGATCGAGTTGGCCACGCCCTCGGCGATGCCACGCTCGAGGCGCTCCACGTTGGTGACGAAGAGGTCGTCGCCGACGAGCTGCACCCGATCGGCGAGGCGCTGGGTGATGAGCGACCAGCCCTCCCAGTCCTCCTCGGCCATGCCGTCCTCGATCGACACGATCGGATAGGCGTCGCAGAGGCGGGCGTACTCGTCGACCATGTCGGCCGGGGTGAGCGATCGGCCCTCGCCGGCGAGCACGTACGCGCCGTCCTTGAAGAACTCCGACGACGCGGGGTCCAGCGCGATGGCGATCTGCTCGCCGGGCGTGAAGCCGGCGCGCTCGATCGCCTCGAGGAGCAGGCGGCAGGCGTCCTCGTTGCTGGCCAGGTCGGGGGCGAAGCCGCCTTCGTCGCCGAGCGCCGTGGACAGGCCCCGCTCGTGGAGCAGCGACTTGAGCGTGTGGTAGGTCTCGACGCCCCAGCGCAGCGCCTCGGAGAAGCTGGCCGCCCCGATCGGCATGATCATGAACTCCTGGAAGTCCACGGTGTTGTCGGCGTGGGCGCCGCCGTTGAGGACGTTCATCATCGGCACGGGCAGCACGTGGGCGTTGGTGCCACCGACGTAGCGCCAGAGCGGCAGGCCGGTCTCCTCCGCGGCGGCATGCGCCACCGCGAGGCTCACGCCGAGCATGGCGTTGGCGCCGAGGTTGGCCTTGTTCGACGAGCCATCGAGGTCGATGAGGAGGAGGTCGACGCCGCGCTGGTCGAGCGCTTCGAAGCCTTCGAGGGCGTCGCAGATCGAGCCGTTGACGTTCTCGACGGCCTTGAGCACGCCCTTTCCGCCGAAGCGGTCGCCGCCGTCGCGCAGCTCGACGGCCTCGAACTGCCCCGTCGACGCGCCGGAGGGAACGATGGCGCGCCCCGTGGCACCGGACGCGAGGAAGACCTCGACCTCCACGGTCGGGTTGCCTCGCGAGTCAAGGACCTCTCGGCCCGCGACGTGCTCGATGTCAGACATGCGGCTCTGCTCCCTGGACGCCCTGGCACGGATGTTGCTCCTGTGGCAGGTGTGGCGGATGGTACTGCTGGGGTGG